>NZ_JBTXLS010000002.1:0-137669 GCF_054871665.1 Myroides sp. LJL115
GTTATCCTAAAGTGATGACAACCGATTTAGGGTGGTTATTGCAGCGGGGCTCACCTCTTCCCATTTCGAACAGAGAAGTTAAGCCCGCTTGCGCAGATGGTACTGCTAACCAGTGGGAGAGTATGACGCCGCCCTTCTTTTATAAAATCCTCAACATGTTTATGTTGGGGATTTTTTTTTGGAGTAAACCTTGTCATCCTTAAGTAAGCAAGCTTGCTACTAAGGGTTTTAGTAGAATATGCGCTGTTTAAGCCTTATGTATATCAAAATAGTCTTCTACTACGCTTGTAGCTCTTACTATGGTTTAAATAGGCTAAGTTTACATAATAGAAATGGCATTGGTAATCTGTTAAGATTTTTTCTTCGAATGGAAGCAAATTAAGGTTTAGCCAAAGATCTACTAGGGTTTTGGAAATGTTTTTTGGTAAAGCACGCTTTTTCTTGAGTATAATTTATTTTTATAAATTCTTAGTGTTTATTCTGTTTTTAACTTAGATGTTTTTTTATTTAGGACCAAAGCTTCTAAATAGTATTAAAAAACTAATAAAATAAAGATATTTTTTAGAATATTTATTATTTTATATAGTCTTTTTTTTAGAGTATATTTGCATTTTGGGAAAAAGAGTGGGGCAACTCAAAAGTTAATAGATGTTATATTATGAAAACAGCTTTAAAGCGTCAACTTAAACGAGATACACCTAGGGGTATTGTTTTATTTATTGATTTACTGATTATTTCGTTTACTTATATTATTTCTAATTTATTCTTAACGAATTTTTTTGGGAATTATTCTGTAGACCTAATGGTGAGTAAGTACGTTGTTGTACTTTTAAGTTATTCCATTTCCTTTTATATATTTAAGCCTTACCGCGGTATTATCCGTCAGACTAGTATTAAGGATATAGAGAATATTTTTCATACCTGTCTATTTGCTACTGTCCTTCTTACCATTTGTACTACTTTACAAAGGAATGAAGTATTGGGTAATAGTATGGAGGAATTTTTCCGCTATTCCTACTCCTTTATTTTCCTTCAATTTTTCTTTACTGTTGTGATGCTTAGTTTAGCACGTTTATTCTATAGTCAATTTTATCATACTTATATATTAGAGGTAAGAAACCAAAGAAGGGTATTGATTTATGGAGCCGGGGATTCTGGTATTATTACCGTAAAGGCTCTGCAAGCAGATACTAAAATACGTACTGAAGTTATTGCATTTGTAGATGATAGTGAATTTAAAATTGGAAAGCGTATTGCGGGATATAGAGTTTTAGATTCTAAATGTATAACAGAGAGTTTTATTCATAAGAATCGAATTGACGATATTGTTATTTCTATTCAAAATATTTCTAGAGAGCGTTTGAATGAAATTTCTGCATGGTTAGAGCTTTTACCTGTTAAGATAAAAATCATACCAGGGGCTAGCGATTGGTTAGACGGTAAGATTACTAATAGGCAGATTAAGGAATTGAAGATTGATGATTTGTTGGGTAGAAAAAGTATACGCTTAGATAATCCAATTGTATCTAATGAGATTAATAATAAGGTAGTTCTAATTACTGGGGCTGCTGGTTCTATTGGAAGCGAGATTGCTCGTCAAGTAGCAAGCTTATCTTTTAAAAAATTGATCTTAGTAGACTACGCCGAATCGGCATTATATGACGTGCAACAAACTATGGTTTCTAAAAAGGCTCAAGATATTGCTTACATTGTAGGTAATGTTAGGGATTTTGATACCATGGAGGACATTTTTGCTATGTATGTTCCAGATATTGTATACCATGCTGCAGCTTATAAGCACGTACCATTAATGGAAATTTACCCTTATGAGGCTATTCATACCAACATAAAGGGAACTAAGATTATTGCTGATTTATCGGTAAAGTATAAGACCAGCAAATTTGTAATGGTATCTACCGATAAGGCTGTTAATCCTACTAATGTGATGGGAGCTACTAAACGAGCTGCAGAATTATATGTTTCTTGTCTAAAAGATACAGGAGTTACCAATTTTATAGTTACTCGTTTTGGAAACGTATTAGGTTCAAATGGTTCTGTTATTCCTTTATTCAAGCGTCAAATTGATGCAGGAGGGCCATTAACAGTTACCCATCCCGATATTACCAGATACTTTATGACTATACCTGAGGCATGTCAGTTAGTATTGGAAGCATCAGTAATGGGACACGGAGGAGAAATCTTTGTTTTTGATATGGGGCAAAGCATGAAGATTGTGGATCTAGCCAAGCGTATGATACGTTTAAGTGGATATAAATATCCAGAGGAAATAGATATTAAGATAACAGGACTTCGCCCAGGAGAGAAAATCTTTGAGGAATTATTAGCCAATAATGAGAATACAGTTAAGACACATCATGAAAAGATTATGATTGCTTGTGTACCTGAGCAAGACTTGACTTCTATTAAAGCTCTTTTAGAGCAAATTTGTCAAAGTGTTTGTGAACCTGGACTTCAGGATAATTCTCTAAACTTAGTACGTCAATTAAAAATTATTGTTCCTGAGTTTAAAAGCCAGAATTCTCAGTATGAAAATATAGATAAACAATTGTGCTCTGTGCAATAGTATAATAAAGATATACCATAGGTAAAACGCTCCTTTCAAAGGAGCGTTTTTTGTTTATATTAATTTGATATAAGTATCAAAAAAAGCAGCAAGATTAACCTCTTGCTGCTTCTTTGCTTAAAATGGTACTTGAAAAAAGTACTATAGTATTTATTTTATTTGAAAGGCATTTTTAATGTCTTCAACACGGTCTAATTTTTCCCAAGTAAATAACTCTACTTCTAATTCAACTGTTTCTCCACCTGGTTTAGTAAAGGACTTTGTAACTGTTTGTGGTTTACGTCCCATATGTCCATAAGCAGCTGTTTCACTATAGATAGGATTTCTTAACTTAAGGTTCTTTTCAATAAAGTATGGTCTTAAGTCAAATAACTCACTTACTTTCTGTGCGATTTGTCCATCTGATAATCCAGTTTTACTTGTATTATATGTATTGATATATAAACCTGTTGGTTTAGCAACACCAATAGCGTAAGAAACTTGAACTAAAGCCTCATCACAAACTCCAGCAGCAACTAAGTTTTTTGCAATGTGTCTAGTAGCATATGCAGCACTTCTATCTACTTTACTTGGGTCTTTTCCTGAGAAAGCACCTCCTCCATGAGCACCTTTTCCACCGTAAGTATCTACAATAATCTTACGTCCTGTTAATCCAGTATCACCATGAGGTCCACCAATTACAAAAACTCCTGTAGGGTTGATTAAGTGTTCGATTTGTTCTGGGTTTTCGAATAAGTATTGGTATTGAGGATATTTAGTTAATAATCTTGGGATTAAAACTGTTTTAATATCTTTCTCAATTTGAGCTTGCATTTGTTTTTCTGCTTCTTGTTTAGCCTGCGGGCTTGCATCTGCAGGTTGAATGAAGTCATCATGTTGAGTAGATAAAACAATAGTTACAATTCTAATAGGTGTATTATTATCATCATACTCTAAAGTAACTTGACTCTTAGCATCTGGTCTAAGGTAAGTAACTTCCTTATTCTCTCTTCTTATTTGTGCAAGTTCTTGCAGTAATTTATGAGACAAGTCTAAAGCTAAAGGCATATAGTCTTCCGTTTCTTTAGAAGCATATCCAAACATCATTCCTTGATCTCCTGCTCCTTGTTCCTCTGGGTTGCAACGATCTACTCCTTGGTTGATATCCGCAGATTGTTCGTGAATTGCAGATAAGATTCCACAAGAGTTTGCATCAAACATATACTCGCTTTTTGTGTAACCAATTTTACGAATAACCTCTCTTGCGATTTGTTGTACATCTAGGTAAGTTTCACTTTTAACCTCTCCAGCTAAAATAACCTGACCTGTGGTAACTAAAGTTTCGCAAGCTACTTTTGAGTTTTTGTCAAATGCTAAAAAGTTGTCGATTAATGCGTCTGAAATTTGATCTGCGATTTTATCCGGATGTCCTTCACTTACAGATTCCGATGTGAAGTAATAAGCCATATTTACTATTTTTTTATAGATTAAAAAATAAGAGGAAGTGGCTAAAGGGAAGTAATGATATATTTCTGCTTTAGCATTTTTTTACCGAGGTTGCAATCAGTTCAAATTTTTCCTCCCTTTATTTGTGCTGCAAATGTATTAACTATTTTGTATTATAGGCAAGTTTTTTCGTACTTTATATTAAGCTTAACGAATATTTGTCACACTTAGAGTCTAAAAATGTCTAGTTTTTTCCGTACACATTTCCTTAAGCTTTGAATTAATGCTATTTTATACATGTATTTATTGTGTAATTAGTAAAAAGAGCAAGATAAATTCGTTAAATTCTATTTTTAATTCTATTTTTATATACATTTGTCCCTCAACAATACGTTTTTAAAACAAGTACATATGAGATTACATAATGTGGATGATCAAAAGTCATTGTCACCTAGAGTAGCACTTACCTTCTTAAAAGAAGGTAATAAGCGATTTGTTGCTAATTTAAAAGCACATAGCAACCTTTTAGAGCAAGTCAATAGTACTAAAGCAAATCAATTTCCTTTTGCTATTGTATTAAGTTGTATCGATAGCCGTACTTCTGCAGAATTAATTTTCGATCAAGGTCTTGGAGATATATTTTCTACTCGAATTGCTGGAAATATTTTAAACGATGATATCCTAGGATCGATGGAGTTTGCTTGTAAGTTGGCAGGATGTAAGTTGATCGTTGTTTTAGGACACAGTCACTGTGGTGCAATAACTGGAGCTTGTTGTGGAACTAAATTAGGTCATTTGACTAATTTATTAGATAAAGTACAACCTTCGGTAGACTACGTAAAAACGCATAATCCAGAATTAGAAATCACTTCTAAAGAAGCAGTGGATTTAGTTGCTTACCAAAATGTAACTCATACTTTAGAGCAAATTTTTGATAAAAGTGCAGTACTACAACAAATGTACGAACAAGGAGACATTGGAGTAGTTGGAGCTTTTTATAAAGTAGAAACTGGAAATGTTGACTTTGTACAAGAGTTATTTATTGACAAAAAATAAGATGTAATTGTGAAACACAATGAATTCTACCGAAAAATCTTAGATAATAATAAGGTGTGGGTAGAGAAAAAATTGGCCATAAATCCCGAGTATTTCAAGCGGCTAAGTCAAAAACAATCTCCTCCGGTTTTATGGATAGGATGTTCAGATAGTCGTGTTCCTGCAAATGAAATAATAGGAGCTGATCCAGGGGATGTATTTGTACATCGAAATATAGCCAATATGGTTATACATTCGGATATGAATATGCTTAGTGTATTGGCTTATGCGGTGGATATATTAAAGGTAACCAATATCATTGTGTGTGGTCATTATGGTTGTGGTGGAGTGTTGGCTGCCATGAAAAATGAATCTTACGGACTTATAGACAATTGGATTCGTCATATTAAGACAGTTTATAGACTTCATCATGATGAACTAGATCAAATAGAGTGCGATCAAGAGCGGTTTAACCGTTTTGTGGAAGTAAATGTACAAGAACAAGTATATGATTTAGCTAAGACTTCAATTGTGCAAGAAGCCTGGGCACGCAAACAAGAACTTAGTATACACGGATGGGTATATGGTTTAAATTCTGGCTACGTGACCGACTTAGAAGTAAATGTTACTAGCAATGCTGATTTAGATGAAGTATATCAACTTAGTTTCAAAAAAATTTAATCGTCTTGTTGGATGTTTTCGTTAAATGCACTTGGTAATAAAGTAGGTATAAAACGAAGTATAATCGGTAGCATTACTGTTCCACCAGGCAGTAAGAATATGGCTAAAGAAGGTACTGTTTTAATAACTTCAATGCTTTGTGTCTTTACTATTTTCTTTTCCTGCTCTGTAAGTGGAGTAGTAGTAGCTTTAGCTAAAAGATTCATCAATTGGGCATCTTTTTTCATTTCTTTTACAATGCGTGTTTTATTTCGCGATAAAAGGTGCTCTATATAAGAAGTAGAGTTAGTAAGTATATTGCCAAATAAGTTAGTAGACTTATAAAATTGGTAGTTGTTTGCATTCAACTGCACTATGGCTTTAAAAGCTTCTGCACTTATCTCTAATTGATTCTTTTTTAATTCTAATAACTCAAAAATAGGCTGATTTAACTCCGGTAATTTTATTTCTTTAGTGGTATTATTCCACGCATTACAAACTGTAAAATCGCTAATAAAGCCAATTTCTAATTCAGATTTATGAATTTTCTGATGCTCATCACTATTGATAGTTATAGACTTTTGTAAGAAGGAGATTAGTTTTTTATCCTGGTCCCCTTTAGGGTCTATGTCTTTTTTAAAGGCTAATACAACTTCTTCTAATAAGTGGGCTAAAGTTTGTGTATAAGCATTAGGATCAGTCTTATCTAAGAGGTATTTCTCAAAGGCTAAAACGTCCAAACACAATAAAATCATATTTAACACTAAATCATTTTTGGCACTTTGGGAGAAAAAGTGATCTTTCCATCTACTAATGAAAATTTCTTCTACTTTATCTTCTGGCTTTTTTGGTGAAAATAACTTAGTAAATAAATTGTTTTTATGTGGCACAAGAATTTCATAGAAGTCAATTAGAGTCGGAAGAAAATCCTGGCTCTTATCGTTACTATGAAAATATACTTGTTCTAATAATTGCAGATAACAAATTTTAGAAAGCTCTACTTTGGTATATTTAAATTCATGGAAAGCCTCTGGGAAGCGTTCGTAATTTAATAACCCATAGGTAAAACCTAATTGCCTTACCTTAGCTATTATTTCTTTTTTAGAATGGTTAGGGAATAATTGAAATTTCTCGTGTTGGGAAAAATACTTTTTTATCCAACCATTAGCAGAAGGGTTCATATTGTATGTTTGCTACTTTTAAGAAAAAAGATAACCTTTAAAAGGTTACCTTTTTTACCATTTAACTTGTTTTTCTATTGCTTTAATCATCTCAGCAGCGATATCTTTATTAGTTGCACCTTCGATCCCTTCTAAACCAGGTGAAGAGTTAACCTCTAATAATAAAGGACCTTTATCGGAGCGAATAATATCTACACCAGCCACTTTTAAATTCATGGCTTTTGCAGCTTTGATGGCTATTTTCTTTTCCTCAGGAGTTACTTTTATCACCGATGCTGTTCCACCTAAGTGGATATTGGCTCTAAATTCACCTGGTAAAGCTTCTCTTTGAATAGCTGCCACTACTTTGCCGTCTACTACAAAACAACGGATATCCTTACCATTTGCCTCTTTGATGAATTCTTGTACTAAGATATTAGCATTTAAACTCTTAAAGGCATTGATAACACTCTCTGCCGCTTTTTTAGTTTCAGCAAGTACTACACCTTTTCCTTGAGTGCCTTCTAAAAGCTTAATAATTAACGGACTACCTCCAACCATTTTAATCAAATCATTGGTATCTAATGGAGAGTTAGCAAAACCTGTAGTAGGTATATCTATTCCATTGTTTAACAAGAGCTGTAAAGAGAATAATTTATCTCTACTTTGGGTGATAGCTGCCGCGCTATTTAAGCTAAAAACTTTTAGAGATTCAAAGTGTCTAGTCAAGGCGCATCCATAATAGGTCATACTTGGACGTATACGAGGAATTACTGCATCAAAATCATTTAATACTCTTCCTCCTCTGTAATGTATCTCTGGTTGGTTAGCATCAAGTTTCATATAGCAGTATTTTAAATTTAAAAAGTGCATTTCATGACCTCTAGCTTCTCCTGCTTCGATAATTCGTCGGTTGCTATATAAATCTGGGTTACTAGCTAAAAGACCAATTCTAAGACCCGTACGTTCAGTTTTAACCGCATTATAATATTCTTGTATTTTTTCTATAGTTGGTTGTCCAAGTAGAAAATGTTGTTCAGGATCTACTAATAATTTACCAATCATAGCTTCTCTACCCAATAGCATTCTATAGCCCATAGAGTCTCTATTGGTTAGGGTTAATTCAATTTCCCAGCTCATATCGGCAAGCTCGATGTTAGTAGCAATCACAAAGCGGGATTCTTTACTTCCACTAGAACTTTTTATTATTCTTTTATCGATTACTTTAGCTTCGCAATGGATAAGTGTTTTTCCATTATTTTGAAGGGGATTTACATTAAATTTTACCCAAGGTTCTCCATTTTTTTCAAAAGGAGTTATGTTAAGCGCATGCAAAGCAGAGGTTTTAGCCCCTGAATCTACTCTTGCCTTAATAGCAGGAATTTTTAAAGTAGAAAAAGAACACCATTCTTCACTACCAACAATTACTTTGTTTACCATATATGAAAATTATTTTGCGAATGTAGTATATTAAATATAATCCTTCGCTATGAAATAAAAAAAAATAAGCCTAGTTTATTTTGATTTTATTTATCTGATAATAGGAGAGTTATCCTTTTTTTGATCTTAATTTAGTTTTAAACCAGCTGGGCTTTTAGCCTTTAGAACTTAAAAGTATAGGGGAAGTATTTTAAAGCTAGTAAGTGCAAAAAAATAAGCCCACTAATTAGTAGGCTTATTTTGGTTTTGTATCACGGTAATTTCTAATTCTTCTTTGTCTTTAGAAACAGAAAGTTCCACTTTATCTCCGATCGAAATTTTAGAGTTTACAATTTCTTGTGCTAAAGGATCTTCAATATATTTTTGGATTGCCCTTTTTAAAGGACGAGCTCCATATTGTTTATCAAAGCCTTTCTCAGCGATGAATTCCTTAGCATCCTGCTCAAGGTGGATTTCATATCCAATTTCTTGAACTCTTTTGAATAACTTCTCTAATTCAATATCGATAATTAATTGAATGTGCTGCTTTTCTAAAGGATTAAAGACAATTATATCGTCGATTCTATTTAAGAACTCTGGTGCAAATGCTTTCTTAAGTGCATTTTCAATCACTGATTTAGAATGTTGATCAACTTGTTCTTTACGAGCAGTTGTTCCAAAACCAACGCCTTGTCCAAAATCTTTTAATTGACGTGCACCGATATTAGAAGTCATAATTATAATGGTGTTTCTAAAATCTACCTTTCTACCTAAGCTATCGGTTAAGTGCCCATCGTCTAACACTTGTAAAAGCATATTGAATACATCGGGGTGGGCTTTCTCTACTTCATCAAATAGAATAACGCTATATGGCTTTCTTCTTACTTTTTCCGTTAACTGACCACCTTCTTCATAACCAACATATCCCGGAGGTGCTCCAACTAATCTTGAAACGGCAAATTTCTCCATAAATTCACTCATATCAATGCGCAATAAGGCATCTTCTGAATCGAACATCTCTTTGGCTATTACCTTGGCAAGTTGTGTTTTACCTACTCCGGTTTGTCCAAGGAAGATAAATGATCCAATTGGGCGATTAGGGTCTTTTAATCCAGCTCTATTACGTTGAATTGCCTTGGCAATTTTTTCTACTGCTTGGTCTTGTCCAATTACTTTTTGTTGGATTTGGTTTGGTAGATTAGCTAGTTTTGTAATTTCTTTTTCCGCAATTCTATTAACAGGAATTCCAGTCATCATAGAAACAACATCTGCAACATCTTGCTCAGATACAACAATGCGATTAGATTTTACGTCGTTTTCCCAGTCTTTTTGAGCCAGGGATAGATCCTTTTCTAGTTTTTTCTCCTTATCTCTTAACTCAGCAGCTTCCTCGTATTTTTGCTTTTTAACCATGTCATTTTTATCCTGACGCACTTCTTCTAATTGGGTTTCAAGCTCCACTATGTTTTGTGGAACATTGATATTAGTTAAGTGAACACGAGAACCAACTTCATCCATAGCATCTATAGCTTTGTCCGGAAGGAAGCGATCGCTCATATAGCGGTCGGTTAATTTCACACAAGCCACTAGTGCCTCAGGTGTATAAGTTACATTGTGGTGTGTTTCGTATTTATCTTTAATATTGTTTAAAATAACGATGGTTTCCTCCACAGAGGTAGGTTCCACAATGACTTTTTGAAATCTTCTTTCTAAAGCTCCATCTTTTTCAATGTGTTGTCTAAACTCATCTAAAGTAGTTGCTCCAATACATTGTAGTTCACCTCTAGCTAAAGCAGGCTTAAACATATTAGAGGCATCTAAAGAACCAGTGGCTCCACCAGCTCCAACGATGGTGTGAATTTCATCAATAAATAAAATGATATCTGGGTTTTTCTCCAGTTCATTCATTACTGCTTTCATTCTTTCTTCAAATTGGCCTCTGTATTTAGTACCTGCTACCAAAGAAGCTAAGTCTAAGGTAACTACTCTTTTATCGAATAAAACTCGAGAAACCTTCTTTTGGATAATGCGTAAAGCCAAACCTTCGGCAATAGCAGATTTACCCACTCCAGGCTCTCCAATTAATAAAGGATTATTTTTTTTACGACGGCTTAGAATTTGAGATACTCTCTCAATTTCTTTCTCTCTCCCAATTACAGGATCAAGTTTGCCATTCTCGGCCATTTCTGTTAAATCTCTACCAAAATTATCTAAAACTGGAGTTTTAGTTCTTTTAGCGGATTTACTAGTAAAATTGTCATTATTGTCATCATTGTCTCTGTCATTTTGACTGCTAGGGTCATAAGTTTGAGCAGAAGGTTGATCCACAATATCTTGGTTGTCAGAATTTACATCACTAACATTTCCAAGGTATTGATGTTTAACAGCATCATAATCGACTTTTAATTTAGTTAAAACCTGAGCTGTTGGATCGTCGTTGTTTTTTAAAATACACAACAATAAATGAGCGGTGTTAATTTCTCTATTCTTGAAAAGTTTAACCTCTAAATAGGTTAAACGCAATGCTCTTTCAGCTTGTTTGGTTAAACTCAAGTGAGCCTTATCATTCATAACGGTATGATTAGCTGTAGTTGGGTTTAAGGTTTCTATTTTGTGGCGTAGAAAATCTACGTCTATATCTAAATTGCGTAGGATAGTAGATGCTTCACCTTGCTCCACTCTTAGTAGGCCTAATAAAAGATGTTCTGTTCCAATAAAGTCGTGACCCAATCTTAAGGCTTCGTCCTTACTGTAGGAAATTACATCTTTAACCTCTTGTGAAAAATTGTCTTCCATTGTTTATTAATATTTAGGTGAATATTGATATATGACTATATTGCAAAAAGTGTTCCTTGCTCTATACCTGTCATAAGCTAATATGACAAAAAAACAGCTATTAAAAAAATATGTGCTTAAGTTTTTTAAAAAAAAATCGAAAAGCATTTTTTCTGGGGTAAATACTTGTTAAAAGATATGGAATAAAGCTACGAAATCCATATATTAGCACGTTTAATATTTTGAGAAATTTAATTTTATATACTTATGTCTGAAGGAGAAAAGTTGATTCCTATTAACATAGAAGAGCAAATGAAGTCGGCTTACATTGATTATTCAATGTCTGTAATTGTTTCTAGGGCTCTTCCGGATGTTAGAGATGGCTTAAAACCTGTTCATCGAAGAGTATTATTTGGAATGTACGAATTAGGTACTTTATCTAATAGAGCACATAAAAAGTCTGCTAGAATTGTAGGAGAGGTTCTAGGAAAGTATCACCCACATGGAGATACTTCGGTATATGATGCGATGGTTCGTATGGCTCAAGAATGGAGTATGCGATACTTGCTAGTAGATGGTCAAGGTAACTTTGGTTCTGTGGATGGTGATAGCCCTGCAGCTATGCGTTATACAGAAGCGAGAATGAAAAAGTATTCGGAGGAAATTCTTGCCGATATCGACAAAGAGACAGTTGATTTTCAACTGAACTTTGATGATACATTGCACGAGCCTACGGTTATGCCTACTAGAGTACCAAACTTACTTGTGAATGGTGCTTCTGGAATTGCAGTGGGAATGGCAACTAATATGGCACCCCACAACTTAGCAGAAGTAATCGATGGAACTTTAGCTTATATTGATAACCACGATATCACTATCGACGAGTTGATGGAGTACATTAAAGCTCCAGACTTCCCAACAGGTGGTGTAATTTATGGTTATGAAGGTGTAAGAGAAGCTTTCAAGACGGGCCGTGGACGTGTTGTAATGCGTGCAAAGGCAAATTTCGAAGAAGTGGATGGAAGAGAGTGTATCGTGGTAACGGAAATCCCTTATCAGGTGAACAAAGCAGAAATGATTAAAAAAACTGCTGAAAGCATCAATGATAAGAAAATCGAAGGTATCTCGACAATCAGAGATGAGTCCGACCGTAAAGGAATGCGTATTGTATACGTATTAAAAAGAGACGCTGTTCCAAACATCGTTTTAAACACCTTATATAAATACACTCAATTACAGTCTTCTTTCAGTGTTAATAATATTGCTCTTGTAAATGGAAGACCTCATACTTTAGATTTAAAGGAGTTAATTTTCTACTTCGTAGAGCACCGTTTAGATGTAGTGACTCGTCGTACGCAATTCGAATTAAGAAAAGCGGAAGAAAGAGCACACATATTAGAGGGGTTAATTATTGCTTCTGATAATATTGATGAAGTAATTGCTATTATTCGCTCTTCTTCTAATCCAGAAGAGGCAAGAACTAGATTAATCGAACGTTTTAGCTTAAGTGATGTTCAAGCTCGTGCTATTGTAGAGATGCGTCTACGTCAATTAACTGGACTAGAGCAAGATAAACTACGTGGTGAGTACGAAGAAATCATGAAGTTAATTACTCACTTACGTGAATTATTAGCAAACAAAGATCTTTTAATGAATCTTATCAAAGAAGAATTAATCGAAATCAAAAATAAATACGGGGATGAGCGCCGATCAGTAATTGAATATGCTGGTGGAGATGTTAGCATCACCGACTTAATTGCAGATGAACAAGTAGTTATTACTATTTCTCATGCAGGATATATTAAAAGAACCCCACTTTCAGAGTATAAGACACAAAATAGAGGAGGAGTAGGACAAAAATCTGCTGGAACAAGAGACCAAGATTTCTTAGAGCATATGTATGTTGCTACCAATCACCAATATATGTTATTCTTTACTCAGAAAGGAAAATGTTTCTGGATGAGAGTTTACGAGATTCCAGAAGGGACTAAAACAAGTAAAGGTAGAGCTATTCAAAACCTAATCAATATTGAGAATGACGATAAGGTGAAAGCATTTATTTGTACACAGGACTTAAAAGACGAAGAGTACATCAATAATCATTATGTGATTATGGCTACTAAGCAAGGTCAAGTGAAGAAAACACCTTTAGAGCAATATTCTCGTCCACGTCAAAATGGTATTATGGCCATTACTATTAAGGAGGATGATGAGCTATTAGAAGCTAAATTAACCGATGGTAAGAGTAAAGTACTACTTGCAGTTCGCTCTGGTAAATTAGTTCGTTTTGATGAGGAAAAAACTCGCCCAATGGGTAGAACTGCCTCAGGAGTTCGCGGAATTACTCTAGCCAATGATAAGGATGAAGTAATTGGCATGCTTTCTGTAAGTGATATGACAAGTGAAATCCTTGTAGTATCGGAAAACGGATACGGAAAACGTTCTGCATTAGATGAGTACCGTGAGACCAACCGTGGTGGAAAAGGGGTAAAAACTATGAACATCACCGATAAAACAGGGGAATTAGTATCTATTAGTTCGGTTACCGATCAAGATGATTTAATGATTATTAATAAATCGGGATTAACTATCCGTATGCGTGTTTCTGAACTTCGTGTTATGGGACGTGCAACCCAAGGGGTGAAATTAATTAATATTAAAGATACTGACTCTATTGCAGCGGTTTGTAAGGTAATGAAAGACGAAGATGAAGATGAGTCTACTTTACATCAATTGCCTTTAGAAGAAGGAGAAACAGGAGATTTATTTAAGCACCAAAATCTAGAAGAGGAGCAAGAAGATCAAGAAGATCAGGAATAATTATTGCTAATCAATAGAGACCTATTTTGTCAAATTAAAAAACTATAAAAGATGAATAAAAAGTATGCTTATTTATTTACTGCTTTAATGATTTCAGGATTGTCTATGGCTCAGAAAAAAGAGCTAAAAGATGCTGAAAAAGCAGTAAAAAAAGGGGATGTAACAGAGGCTACTGCTGCTTTGAAAACAGTAGAAGCACTTTTAGGTAACGCTACTAAAGAGCAACAAGCACAATACTATGCATTACAAACTAATCTTGCTTACCAACAAGTAGAGAAGGGTGTAGATGTAGATAGTAATGTGGATAAGGTACTGGCTTCTTACAAGAAGCTTACGGAGGTAGAACCTAACAAAAGCAGTAAGTTAATTCAAGTAGCAGATCAAGAACTTTTATCTGTTGCTAATAAAGTAGTAAATATTGCTATTGAAGATAATAGTTCTTCAAATTTTAAGGGAGCTTCTCGTAGATTTAACCAAGCGTTTCAATTAAATCCAAAAGACACCATTTATTTGTATTATGCTGCTTCTACAGCTATTAATGCTCAAGATTTTGACCAAGCTGCTACATACTACAAACAATTATTAGACTTAGGATATGATGGAAGCTCTTCTTACTACACAGCAGTAGAGAATGAGTCAGGTGAAGTACAAAACTTCGGAAGTGATTCTAAGATGCGTGATTTAATGGTAAAACAAGGAACTCACTCTTCTCCAGAGAAAGTAGTTGAGGAGTCTAAACGACCAGAAATCATCAAAAACTTAGCTTTAATCTACTACCAAGAAGGAAAGTTTGATTTAGCAGAACAAGCAATTGTAGAGGCTAGAAAATCTAACCCTGACGATATCAACCTTTTACTTACACATATGGATTTATATTTAAAATCTAACAATATGGGTAAATATACAGAGCTTGCACGTGAGGCTTTAGCTAAAAATCCTAATGATGATGTTTTATTATATAACTTAGGAGTAACTAGTTTCCAAGCAGGTAACTTAGAAGAAGCTAGAAAGTATTACCTAGAGGCAATCCGCGTTAATCCTAAGAGTGAAAATGCTTATTTAAACTTAGCATTCTTAAAATTACAAAAGGATGAAGAGATTACCAATGAGATGAATAGTCTTGGTATGAGTGCTGCAGATAATAAAAAGTACGAAGTTCTTTTAGCTAAAAAGAAAGAAATGTATAGAGATGCAATGAATGACTTAGAAAAGGTAATATCTATTAATCCAGATAACCAAGAAGCTGTTCAAACTCTTAAAGGTATTTACAATGCTTTAGAGATGACAGATAAGTTAAACGCATTAAATGCAAAAGGATAATCCTTTACTTATAATACAAAAAAGCGATCAAATTAATTTGATCGCTTTTTTTATTTCTTCCCTCTTTGCTCTTTACTTTCTAAAAAGAGGTGTGATTTCTAGAACTTAATCGTTTTCTAAGTTTCTTATTTTGTTTAATTTATCTTCCCATATTTTGGTTTCCTCTTTCAACTTATAAATGTTTTTATGTACTTCCATTACAAGTGGGTTATTAGGAGCTGGGTTTTGAATATAAGCAAGGTTGTTCTCTAACTGTAAGGTATTATTGTGTAATTCTTCAATTTTACGTTGAATAAAAACAGCTTCATTTTGTAACTTTCTAGTATCGTTAGAATCCAAAATTGACTCCAATCTATTTTTGAACTTAACCTGTTCAGTCTCTCTTCTGCTAAGATTTAACTTGGCAAAGAAAGTATCGAGTAATCTATTGAATTTACCTTCTATAAAACGTTTATTATCGGGAACCTTCCCTATAGACTTCCAATTTTTGATATGGTTTTTTATCTCTGCTAAGTCCGCTTTATGGTCTCCAGATAGCTCAAAACTTTTTAGTAGCTGTAAGTATTCCTTTTTACGAGTAAAACTAGATTCCTCTTCCTTTAAGGTTTTTGCAGCATGTTGGTGTAGATTTTCAAAGTAGTGATTACAGGTAGATTTAAACAACTTCCATAGTTTATCAGAATGTTTTTTTGGTACATGACCTATTTCTCTCCATTGCAGCTGGATCTTTTTCATAATAGGAGTAGCCATCGCAAAGTCTGTACTATCCTTTAATTCCATCGCTTTTTCTAGAAGAGCAGTTTTTTTGATATAGTTAGCCTGTTGCTCTTTCTTTAAATGCTTATAAAAATTATTTTTTTGCGTATTAAAGTTTCTAGTAGCAAGTTTAAATAAATCCCAAACTTCATCGCTGTTCTCATTAGGAACTTTGCCAATAGTATAGTATTTAGCACGTAATTGCTCTACTTTTTTTATTTCTCTTTGCCAAGCGCCATGGCTGTCAAAGTCTTGTTTAGACAATTGATCAATCTGGCTAATGATAGCAACTTTTGCATGTAGATTTTCTCTTTCTACTTGTCTTAGTTGATCAAGGATAAGTTCTCTTTTAGCATATAAGGCTTTAGTTGCTTCAAAGAACTCTTTCCAAACTTGGTCTCTCACTTCTCTAGATACAGGTCCTATGTCTTCCTTCCAAGTACGATGTAAGATTTGCAATTCATTGAAGGCAGCAATTACATCACTTTTTTCCAATAGATCTTTTGCGCGTTGAACAAGGCGTTGTTTCTGTTCTAAGTTATGTTTAAAGTCCAGTTGCCTTGTTTCATTATCTAGTTGTAATAAGTCATAAAACCTTTCTACTTGAAAATGGTAATTACTCCATATATCTTCATATTTATCCTTTGGAATAGATCCTGCTTTACTCCACTGGTCTCTTAACTCATTTAATTGCTTTATAGAAACCTTGGTAGAGGTTTTATCTTCTACTATATCTTTGATCTTTTCAATAATCTGTAGACGATTCTCTAAGTTTGCTTGCAGGCGAGCTTCAAGTTCTTGGCGGTAGGTATTTCTTTTGTGTTTGTATAGTTTATAGTAATGATCAAATTGCTCTTTAGGGGCGCATTTAAATTCAAAGTCACTTTCTAAAGCATCTGGATTATTTTGTAGAAAAGCATCCCTTTTTTGTTCCAATAGGTCATCGTACTTTTGAATAAAACTTTTTTTGATTTGCTCAATATTGTCCCTAATGTTTTTAATAGGATGGTTTTCGGTTAGGTCTTTTAATACATTACTTAAAGAAGCTAAATCCATTTGTTCATAGTCCAGGTTATCTACTATGATTTGTGCACTACTTAGTTCTTGTTCTTCTCCTATTTCAGCATTAACTGCCGTGATAGAAGCCAGAGTAGTATCCTTCGTAGTATTGGATTGGTTATTTTGTCCATCTGCTAGCTCTTGCAGGTTATCATTCGATTGGTTGTGCATAATTAAAAAACTATTACGTTGAACAATTATTTGTTTGTATTTTACTACAATATAGTCAATTCTGCTGAAAAAAAAACAGAATACTTGCATTATTTATAGCTAACCCTCTCTTTAGGGCTACTTTAACTGAAAAAAGCTCGTTATTTCTTCATGTTCTGTACCCTAGGGATACTTACTAGAGATAAGGGTAAAGAAAAACGCCCTAAGAACAGTAATTGTCTTTGGGCGTTGTCTTTATAGAAATAAGTTGGTAGAACTTATTTATTCCATATTTTCCAGGCTTTTCGGGCTTGTAAAACAAGCATAGGGTAACCATTAATAGTTACTGCTCCATTTTGGCTTGCTTGTTTTAAAAAGGCAGTTTGTTCTGGATTGTAAATTAAATCATAAGCAATGTGATCAGGGGTAAAACCACCGTAGTCAATAAGGGGCTTATCTTCTACATTAGGAAAAGTACCCAATGGAGTAGTGTTGATTACAATTTTATATTTTTGAAGTAATTCCGGTGTTACTTGCTCATAGGATAGTTGTCCCTTTTTTGGACTTCTACTTACTATGGTATAGTCTATTTTTAATTTGTCAAGGGCGTACTCAATGGCTTTACTAGCTCCGCCATTTCCTAAGATTAAAGCTCTTTTATGACGTAACTTTAAAAGTGGTTTTAACGAATGATAAAATCCATACCAATCTGTATTATACCCTTTTAATTTACCTTTTTTAGTTACTTTAATAGTATTTACAGCACCTATTTTTTTGGCTGTTTTCCCTAGAGAATCTAAATAGGGGATAACTTCCACTTTATAAGGGATGGTAACATTTAGTCCTTCTATATTTTTGTGATCTTTGAAGATATCTTCGAAGTCCTCAATACTTTGCAAATCAAAGTTTTGATAGGAGTGATCTTTTAAATTCTCTTTTTCAAATTTTTCTGTGAAGTGCTTTTTTGAAAAAGAGTAAGAAATGTTCTTACCTATTAATCCGTAGTTTTTTGTCATGTTTTATAGCTTAAAAAGCTATTTCAAAGGTGAAATAGCTTTTGTATTATTGGTTGTCGAATTTACTTAAAATGTTTTGTACAAAGGGATTATTCCACATGTTTGGAAAAATTCTTTGTATGATTTCTCTGCCCTCAGAATCTTGAACTAGTGCTTTATTTAAATAAAACTCCCCTTGCTCATTTTCCAGTAGGATAAAATATAGCGCTGCTAAGCGGTAATTCACCTCGGCAGTATTGGCGTGAAAATCCGCTATTTGTAAAAGCTTTTGGATAGCTAAGGGATATTGCTCTAAGATATAAAGTGTGTCTGCCCATTCAATCCAGTGTTCCATTAGGTAATTGCCTAATTCGGCTGCTTTTTTATAACCTACTTCTGCTTCTTTGAAATTCAAAGTGTTTTTGTTTAACACCGCATATCTGATCCAATATTTTTGGTTCAGCTCATCGATTTGTATAGCCTTTTGTAAATAGAAAAGTGCTTTATCGTATTTACATTCCTTAATAGATATATCGGTAAGGGCAATCCATCCTTTATCTAGTAATGGATCCTCGTGAACCGCTCTTTTATAGTATTGGTAGGCTTTTGGAAAATCGTTTAATTGTTCAAAACAACTACCAATGCGCAGTAGTACAAAGGAGGTAGCATCATCCAGCTCTAAAGTGGTATTATAACTTTCAATGGCCTCTGTGTATTTTTCTAACTTCTCTAAAGCCTTTCCTTTTTCTAAATAAGCCCCTAAGAAGTATTCATCGATTAAAGTAGCGTATTCAAAAGCCCAAACTGCCTTATCATAGTCCTTTAAAGTAAAGTACTCTCTACCTAATTGATGCCAGGCAATTTCACTATAAGGCTTTTTATCAATGTATTGGGTCAAGAAGTCAATAGCTTCTTGGGTTTCGCTTAAAAAGTCAAAACAATAAATAACATTATAAAGCGCCGATTGATCCTCTTGGTCTTTTTCAAGACATAGAATAAAGTTCTCTTTTGCTTTTTGAATTTCATCTAAAAGAAGGTATTCCATGGCAATTAAAGAGTAAACATCTGCTAAATCTTGGGTAAGAGTAAGGGCAGTTTCTAAGGAAGCAATAGCCTGTTGGTGTTGTCCTTTCTTAGAAAGTATCGTTGCTCTTTGTATGTATATTTCCTCATTAGTGGGATCAATTTCTTGGATCTCATTTAAAAGGCGATCTACTTGATCGTATTTGTGTTCGAAAATTAAAATTTCTACTTCCACTAGCTTTAAACCAACTGAATTAGGATGTTGAGCACAACCTAATTTAAGTGCTTTTTTAGCTAGATTAAGTTTTCCTGAATCTAAATAATGTAAGATAATATTCTCAAATTCCTCGGAATCAAAGAACAATACTTTATTGGTCTTGAGCATTGATTCAAAACGCGAAAGGGTTAATCTGTATTCTTCGTCTTCTTCGTTATCTAAATGCATAGTTTTGTTTTTTTGTACAAAAAATTATAAACCTAACTCTTGTTGTACTTCATTTAAGGCTTGTATAATCATTTCACAGCCTTGTCTAATTTCTTGTTCAGAAATAGTAAGGGGAGGGGTAATACGGATGGCTTTACCTTCAAAAAGTAGCCAAAATAATATCAATCCTTTTTCCTTACATTTAAGAATCACTCTATTGGTAACTTCGCTACTTACAGTCATTGGAGCAAGCATTAGTCCAATTCCTCTAATCTCTTCAATTAATGGGTGAACTAATAATTCTCTAAATAGCTTTTCTTTTTCTAGGGTTTGGGCCATAATATCAGTATGCACCAATTCTTTTAAAACTGCTAAACTTGCCGCAGCAATAACAGGATGACCTCCAAAGGTGGTAATATGCCCAAATCCTGGGTTGCTATACAGAGTGTCCATATGCTCATCACTTGCCATAAAGGCACCACATGGCATACCGCCTCCCATTCCTTTACCCATTACTACAATATCGGGTACTACTTCATAGTTTTGGAATCCAAACAACTTTCCAGTTCTTCCGAATCCTGGTTGAATCTCATCCAAAATCATTAAGGCACCTACCTCTTGACAACGCTTTTTTACTTTGGTTAAAAAACCGTCAAAAGGCTGTATAAAACCAGCTCCACCTTGAATAGTTTCCAAAATAATACCAGCGGTTTTCTCGGTAATTTTTAAAAGATCTTCTTCGTTATTAAAGGTGATAAAATCTACATCTGGAAGTAGTGGTCTATAAGCTCTTTTTCTTTCTTCAAATCCCATTACACTCATGGAGCCCATAGTATTACCATGGTAGGCATTAAAGCAAGAGATAAGCTGGCTTCTACCTGTTACTCTTTTAGCTAATTTTAATGCTCCCTCGGTAGCCTCTGTTCCAGAGTTCACCATATAGGTTTTGTTCAGTGGCTTTGGCGAATGCTCAGAAAGTAACTTACAAAACTCCACAGCTGGATCCTGGATGTATTCTCCATAAACCATTACGTGAGCATATTTATCTACTTGCTCTTTAATGGCTTTACTAACCTCTGGGTGTTGATGACCTAGAGTACAGGCGGAAACACCTGCAACAAAGTCCAAATGAGCTTTATTATCTGTATCGTATATATAGGACCCCTTGGCATGAGATACACTCATTGCAAGTGGGTTGGGAGATGTCTGCGCTTGGTATTTAAAAAAATCTTTTTGCATTATAATTCCATGTTTTTAAGGAGTTATTCTATAGCTCCAAAAAATATTTTTTATGTGTTTTAATAAGGTAACCCCTTGTCTATTAATTAAATAATAGGTAAGTTTATTTGTTTGCAAAGATAAAGAACTTTTCACGTAAAGTGAAAACCTGTTTTATAGTATTATTTTTCCTGTATAGTTTGATTTTCAGGGGTAGGCTGACTTTGTTCTAAAACAGCTTCTTGAGGTAGTTCTTGTGTAGATGTACCTATAGTATCTTGGTTACCCATAGAGGGTTCTACCCAAGAGGATTCCTCTATGTCTTGCTCTTGTTGCAATTGTAGCAAGTCTGGATTTAGCTCGATGGTTTGCTCTTGTAATGGAATAGGGGTTGTAAAACGTTGTTGAGTTTTATCTAATTCTTGTAAAAGAGCTTTTTCCATATCTAATTCTTCTTGTGGAAAAATTTGCTCTAAAGAATCTATTCTCTCACTTCCTCTCCATAAAAAACCGCGTAGAGTTCTAGCATTTGAAGGTAGATCTTTCTCGGGATACATCTCACTGCTTGGATCTACAAATTTAGTTGCAGAGGCAATTTGGCCATCTTCAAACAATAGGTTGATATGGGAACAAATACCTTTGTCAATACCAACTAATTCTTTGTTGTCGTTATATAGATAATAGATCATTTCTGTGTTTTTGATAAGATCTATCTCTTTGAGTTTACCATCTTGGAAGCTACCGTATAAATTCACTCCTTTTAATTGGTTATAACCTGAGCCTATGGTGTCTTTTTCAATTACAAAAGCATCTTGTAATACCTTTAAAGAGTCCAATACTTGGGTCTGAGGATTGTTTAATAGTTCAATAATATTACCACTTAATTGGTTTTCTTTACTCCATACTACAGGGGAGCCTAAGAGTTGAGTAACTCCGGTTTGTTCCATAGACACAATGGAGTCTGCCTTTGCGCTCATACTATCTCTTAAGATACGGGCTCCATTATAGGCTCTAATAATACGGTGTTTCTCTGGACCAGAAAGGCTAATATGCGGGGCATAAAGGTACATGATCGTGCCATCTTGTTCCTCTTTACTAACTAACGGTTTTTTAGTTACAAAAACAGAGTCAATACTTTGGTATACCTCTGCGTAGTGACTTGTTACTGTAGCTTTATTGATTGTATCGGTTATTTTGACATTAAAAGATGCAGAAGCGAACTCTTTATTTCTATCGTAATAGATAGAATCTGCCTCTATTTTTCTTTTCTCATGCCAGATATAGGAGTTTTTTAGAAGTTTGGCTATTTCTTTTTCTACATCGTAAAAACCATTCTCGGTATATATAGAGTTTTCTTGGTTAACAATAGTAGAGGGGCCTATTAGATAGGCATGTTGACCTACTTCATAATAATCTAAATGATCTGAATTTACCTTAGTTTGATCTTCTGTTAGGATGGTTACTCCATTTAAAAACTGGAATTTCTTTTGATCCGAATAATACCTGCCATCGGTACTAGTTAAGGTAGTTCCTTTGTTTTTTATGGTTCCAAATGAGTCATAAAATAGCAAACTTCTATTTCTATCGTATTTTAAAGTATCTGTTAAAAGGGTAGAGTCCGGTGAGGTCAGAATTACATCACCTTGAGCGTAAGCAAAACCATTATTACCATTGTATTCTGCATACGAACTATCTAGGGTTAAAGTGTCTTTTTGAACCACATGTACCTGGCCAAATAGTTTTAAATAGTTCTCCTTCTCAAAATAAAATGCTCTATCACAAGTCATGGTCATACCGTCGTGCTCCGCAGATACGTTACCCGTTAATATTACCGCATCAGGTAGGATATTTTGGTTGATATCGGAAAAATCTGCATGATGAATAATGATTTTATTTTGATTTTGCGTTTGTGCAAAACAAGTAAAACAAAACAGTAGAAAAAATATAATATAATGCAATGCTCTCAAGTCAATAATTTTTTTCAAATTTAAGTAAAATTTGCGTATAAAGATTTTTGTTGGCAATAAATTATCACTTATAAGGCGTTATTTAAAAGCAAAAAAAAAGCACCTTAAAAAAGGTGCTTTATCGCTAAGGTATTAGCTTATTTTAATATTGTTTGCGTTCTATCTGGACCTACAGAAACAATTTTTACAGGTACACCAACTTCTTTTTCAATAAAGCTAATGTATTGTTTTAATTCTTGTGGTAATTGTTCAAAAGACGTCATTTTAGTCAAATCTTGATTCCATCCTTTGATTTGTTGATAGATCGGCTGAATATTTTGCGGTTCTATATTATAAGGAAGGTGATCGATTTCCTCTCCTTTATATAAGTATTTAGTACAAACTTCTAATGTATCAAAACCAGATAAAACATCTGCTTTCATCATATAAAGTTCCGTTACTCCATTTACTTCTACAGCATATTTTAAAGCAACTAAGTCTAACCATCCACAACGTCTAGCTCTTCCTGTTACTGACCCGAACTCACGTCCAACTTCAGCCATAGTTTGACCAGTTTTATCAAATAATTCTGTTGGGAAAGGTCCACTTCCAACGCGAGTAGTGTAAGCTTTGAAAATTCCAAAAACATTTTTTACTTTGTTTGGAGAAATTCCTAAACCTGTACAAGCACCAGCAGCAGTAGTGTTAGAAGAAGTAACAAATGGATATGTCCCAAAATCAATATCTAAAAGAGATCCTTGAGCTCCTTCAGCTAAAATAGATTTTCCTTCTTTTAAAGCAGTGTGTAAGTAGTGTTCACTATCGATGAAAGTTAATTTCTTTAATTGCTCAACAGCATTAAAGAACTCTTCTTCCATTTCTTGTAAGTTATACTGTAACTCCACATCATGAAACTTAATCATAGCCTCATGTTTGTCTGCTAAAGAACGGTAACGCTCTTGGAAGTCAGCAAGCTCAATATCTCCAACTCTTAAACCGTTTCTACCAGTTTTGTCCATATATGTTGGACCAATACCTTTTAATGTAGAACCAATCTTAGCTTTACCTTTTGCTGTTTCTGAAGCAGCATCCAATAAGCGGTGTGTTGGTAAGATAAGGTGTGCTTTTCTAGAGATTAATAAACGAGTGTAAATATCGATATTGAATTTCTCTAACCCTTCAATTTCTTTGATAAAGACTACAGGGTCAATTACAACTCCGTTTCCAATGATGTTAATGGCATTTTTATGAAAAATTCCAGAAGGGATTGTTCTTAAAACGTGCTTAATTCCATCAAACTCTAAAGTATGTCCTGCGTTTGGGCCTCCTTGAAAACGTGCAATAATGTCGTATTCTTTTGTTAATACGTCAACAATTTTACCTTTTCCTTCATCGCCCCATTGTAGGCCAAGTAGTAAATCTACTGTCATTATTTGTGTTGTTAAATGTTGTTTATTTCGATTTTTAATTCTTTAGATATTATTCTTGTTCTTTGGTTGGCGTGTTTTTCTTCACTCCATAAAAGTACAAAGAATGCGTGCTAATTTCTACATCAAAAATTTCTTCAATAGTTTTTTTGATTGTCTGAATTCTAGGATCGCAAAATTCAATTACCTCTCCTGTATCGGTTAAAATAAGATGATCATGTTGCTTGTCAAAATACGATTTTTCGTAATGCGCTTGATTTTGACCAAATTGGTGGCGTCTTACTAAACCACATTCTAAAAGAATTTCTATGGTATTATATAAAGTAGCTCTACTAACTCGGTAATTCTTATTTTTCATTTTGATATAAAGACTCTCGATATCAAAATGGTCTTCGCTATCATAAATTTCCTGTAAAATAGCGTAACGCTCTGGGGTTTTTCTATGCCCTCTCTCTTCTAAGAATTTGGTAAATACGTTTTTAACTATTTCCTGATTTTTTTCACTTCCCATGTCAAAATATCTTAACTGCAAATATATAGCTATTTTTGTTTTCAAGGGCATAAAACTCCACATTGAATTATTATTAACTATATTTTTTACTTGTTTAAAGGCTTGGGGGCCAAAAACAATGTTATTGCCCTATTAATTAGCCTAGTAGACTTAAAAAAGTAACAAGAGTTATCCTCTTGTTACTTTTTCTATTCCTTCTATTTTTTTAATATTATTAATCATCTTCTTTAGAATCTCATTGTTTTGTACAATAACAGTGATAGATCCTCTAAAAATTCCCGCATCTTCACTTAGGGAAATACTGCGAATATTCACCACATTGCTCTCCATGATAATTTTGGTTATCTCGGAGGTTAATCCAGAGGAGTCTAATCCTAAGATATTAATGGTAGCCTCAAAGTTCATTGCTGTAGATTTGTCAATCCACTGAGCTTGTAAAATTCGGTAAGCATAATTAGACCTTAGACTAATTGCATTAGGACAATCGGTTTTATGAACCTTGATTCCATCGTTAATTGTTACAAATCCAAAAACGCTGTCTCCAGCAATAGGGTTACAACAAGTTGCTAACTTATAATCTAGCTTTTCTTTGTCCTTTCCAAATACCAATAGATCAGGTGTCTTTTCCCCAGAGTCCATTAAGTTAGGTAAGGAAGGAGCTCTTTTGATAGTCTTTTTAAAGAAATTAAACAAAGTGTTATTGCGATTAGAGGCAAATTCTTTCAATTGACTGTTGTCAATTACTCCTGCTCCAACTCTATAGAATAACTCTTGGCTTGTTTTTAATTTAAAGTGAATACCCATTTCATTGACTACCTTTTCATCCATGGTAATCTTCAAATGCTTTAACTTACGTTGTAATTGCTCTTTACCTTCGTCAGCAATCTTTTTAATGTCTTCGTTTAAAGCACTTTTAATTTTATTTCTAGCCCTAGAAGTGGTAGCATACTCTAACCAGCTAGGGCTTGGTTTTTTGCTATCAGAGGTAATTACCTCTACTTGATCTCCACTAGTTAAAACGTGGTTAAGTGGTACTAATCTACCATTTACTCTAGTGCCCCTAGTATGAAGACCTACTTCTGAGTGAATAGAAAAGGCAAAGTCTAAGGCAGTTGCTCCTTTTGGCAAAGATTTGATTTGCCCCTTTGGGGTAAATACATAGATTTCCTTAGAGTACAGGCTCAATTTAAAGTCCTCAACAAAATCCACTGCGTCGGTTTCTGCATTTTCAAGGGCTTCTTTTAATTGATTTAGCCAAATATCTAAGGTATTTTCTTCTGTTACTCCTTGTTTGTATTTATAATGGGCTGCATAACCTTTCTCGGCTATTTCATCCATTCTCTCACTTCGTATTTGGATTTCTACCCATCTACCCTTTGGCCCCATAACTGTAATGTGCAGAGCTTCATATCCGGTTGATTTAGGAGCCGATATCCAGTCTCTTAACCGGTTAGGGCTAGGACGGAAGTGATCCGTTACAATAGAATATATTTTCCATGCTATGAATTTCTCATCATGAGGGGTGCTTTTATAAATGATGCGCAGAGCAAATTTGTCGTACACCTCGTCAAAGGTGACGTTTTGGGCTTTCATTTTCTTGCGAATCGAATAGATACTCTTTGGTCTTCCTTTCATGGAGTATTCGATATGCTCTTCGTCTAAGGAATGCTTTAAGATATCCGCTACTCCTTTAATGTAGGCTTGCTGCTCTTCGGTTGTTTCCTTCATTCTATTTACAATGTCTTTGTAAACAGCAGGTTCGGTATATTTTAAACCAAGGTCTTCTAATTTGGTTTTAATGTTAAACAAACCTAAGCGGTGAGCCAGTGGAGCGTAGATATATAGGGTTTCCGAAGCGATTTTAGCCTGTTTATAATCGGCCATGCTCTCCATGGTTTGCATATTGTGCAACCTATCGGCAATTTTAATTAAAATCACCCTTACATCATCGTTTAAAGTAAGGAGCATTTTGCGGTAATTTTCCGCCTGCATAGAGATATGTGGATCTGGCTCTAAAAGGGCCATTTTAGTTAGTCCTTCGACAATCTGGGCTACTTTTGGATTGAACCACTCCTTTATTTGCTGTACGGTAATATCGGTATCCTCCACCACATCGTGTAGTAGAGCTGAGGCAATGGAAGTTGCTCCCAATCCAATCTCTGAGGCTACAATTTTAGCTACAGCAATAGGATGGAATATATAGGCTTCTCCCGATTTACGTCTTTGGTCTTTATGTGCTTTAACTGCTACGTCAAAAGCCTTGCGTATGAGTTTTTTATCCTCCTCGCTTAAGGTTTGGTAGCTTATTTTTAATAATTCTTTGTATTGCTGCGCAATAGCTTTATTTTCTAATTCAATTTCTGCCTCTGTCATATACGCAATCCTTAATTTGAGTGAATTCTTAAAGGAAAGATACAAAATAAACCGCAATGGATTTTAATGCCTTATGTTAAATTATTATAGCACTATAGAGAAAAAGTATAGTATTCTCCTTAAAGGGAAGTTTTAGTGTAGTTTTTCACCATACAAGGGTAAAAAACTACACATATTGCTTTTTAAGTAAGTGTCAAAAAGCTTGTTGTTATTGGAAGTTACGTTGTCTTTTTGCCTCGAAAAGCAAAATAGAAGCTGCAACCGATACATTCATAGAGTCAATTTGTCCACTCATAGGAATGATGATATTTTGCTTACTATGGTCTCTAAAATCTTGACTTAACCCTGTTGCCTCTGTTCCTACCACAAATGCACTAGGACCAGTGTAATCTATGGTATGGTAACCGGTAGAATCTTGTAGAGTAGCACTGTAAAAAGGAATGTTATTCTCTTGTAAAAAGGCAATGGTATCTTGTGTAGTTGCCATGGCAATTTGATTGGTGAAAACACATCCAACCGAAGAGCGTATCACATTTGGATTATATAGGTCTGTCTTGGGATTGGCAATAATAACCGCATCTATATTAGCGGCATCTGCTGAACGTAATATAGCTCCAATATTTCCAGGTTTTTCCGTTGCCTCTGCCACCAAGATAAGTGGATTATCTGTAAGGGTTAAATCCTCTAGAGATAGGGATTTTGTACTAGCAATAGCAAGAACACCTTCGGTGGATTCTCTATAGGCTAACTTATGGTAGACTTCTTTACTAATTTCAATACATTCCTTAGTGTTACTTTCTAACTCATGTAAGATATCTTTAGGTAATAAATCACTTTGAAAAAGAATCGTATTGATTAAATAACCACCAGCTTTGGCAAGTTGTATTTCTCTTATCCCTTCTATTACAAAAGAATTAGAACTACGTCTTGCTCTAGATTTCTCTTGCAGTTGTATAATGGACTTTATCAAGGGATTTTGAATGCTTTCTATCTTTTTATAGGTCATTTTAAAGGGATGCTTTTGCTTTTAATTTTAGATATTTATCGATCACTTGTATACTCAAACTCTCTGGTTTTGTTAGTATACAAGAGATACCATAACGCAGTAATTCTTGTCGAATTAATTGCTTTTCAAAGATAAATTTTTCTGCCAACACTTTGTCAACTATTTCATCAATATTTTTTGGAGTCTTTTCACTGATTTCTTCTATTAGAGTATTTTCAAAAAACACCACCACTAAGGCGTGTTTTTTTGCAATATTTCTCAAATAGGGAATCTGGTTTTTTAAATTGGGAATCGCCTCAAAATTCGTGAATAAAACAAGTAAACTTCGCTGAGGTATATTGGTCTTAGTAAAGCGGTATAGCGCCGAGAAATCACTTTCCTCAAAGCTAGTTTGTACATCGTATAACTTTTGGTTAATCTTGGTTAATTGCCCTGTTTTATTACTGGAAACAACATGGTCTTCTACTTGTTTGGCAAGGGATATAAAACCAACTTTGTCCTTTTTTCTTAAAACGATATTACTCAAAGCTAAGGTAGAATTAATAGCGTAGTCTAATAAACTTAAACCTTCAAAAGGCATTTGCATAGCTCTTGCTTTATCTACGATACAATATACATTTAGAGTAGTTTGATCTTGGTATTGGTTAACCATCAAACTTCGGGTTTTTGCGGTAGCTTTCCAGTTCACATAACGTAAATCATCGAAAGGAGCATAGGGTTTGATTTGTTCAAATTCTAAGGAGTTCCCTAGTTTTCTTAAGGCATTTTGCCCCGATAGAGTAGGAGATTTGGACACATTAATCATTTGGTATTTCTTCATTTGTATAAAGGAAGGATAGCAAGACAAAACACAAGGACTTTCAAAGGTGAATCTTCTTTGTAATAACCCTAGTGGACTAGTGACAAAACCGCGAAGGTGTCCAAAGTAATATACTCCTCTTTTTTTAGGTACTAAAAAATAGGAGTGTTCTTTGTGTTGTTGTTTTTCCAGTTCGATTTCAATTAGAAAGTCCCTAATTTGAAAGACAATGGGAATTTCATCGATGATCTCCACTTTAATATGGAAGTTATAATGGTTTTCTATCTTTAGGTGGATGTAATTCTTATCGGAATTGGAAAGCTGTAACGGCAATTCTCTTTTTATTTGAAGTCCTTTTTTATTGGAAAATAGCTTCCTATAATCCCATAGAAATGCTATACTTAATCCCAAGAGAATACTCCATGGCAAAAAGTAGAGTATAGGTATGAAAAAAGAGACTATAAATAAGAAGAGAACACTTATTAGTACCAGGTATACTCTTTTTAGTAGATAAATGTTTTTAATGTTTTCCCACATATATACTTAGTGATTAACGGGGGATTTCCACCGAATCCATAATCATTGTAATTACCTCTTTCGAAGTTAAACCTTCCATTTCCTTATCTGGGTTAAGTACCACTCTATGGGTTAAGACAGGGTAGATAACCATTTTGATGTCCTCTGGAGTTACAAAATCTCTTCCTTGAATGGCAGCATAAGCCTTACTTGTTTGTAATATAGCGATGGATGCCCTTGGAGAAGCTCCTAGATAAAGTAAAGGATTATCTCTAGTACTACTCACTATTTTAGCTATGTACTCTATAAGATGCTCATCAATATGTACCTTTTTAATTAGGTCTTGATAATGCAAAAGTTCTTCAGAACTTAAAACAGGTTTAACCAGGGTTAACTTATTTGTATTGGTAAAGGAATGTTCTCTTTGTAAAAGTTCTATTTCATTTTCTAAAGAAGGATAATTTATGTTTATCTTAAATAGGAAACGATCTAATTGGGCCTCAGGTAGGGGGTAGGTTCCCTCTTGTTCAATAGGGTTTTGAGTAGCAATTACAATAAAAGGGCCCTTTAAAGGATAGGAGTGCGAATCGATAGTGATTTGCTTTTCCTCCATGGCTTCAAATAAAGCAGACTGGGTTTTTGCTGGGGCTCTATTAATCTCGTCAATTAAGACCATATTGGAAAAAAGAGGTCCTTTTTTAAACTCAAAGCTATTGCGTTCTAGGTTATAGATGGAGACTCCTAAAATATCCGATGGCATTAAATCAGGAGTAAACTGTATTCTTTTAAATTCAATTTCGGTACTTTGAGCCAAAAGTTTAGCCATAAGTGTTTTGGCAACTCCAGGGGCTCCTTCTAAAAGCAGGTGACCTGAGGCTAATAGACAAACTAAGATTTGATCCATAACATGTTCTTGTCCAATAATTACTTTTTGTAATTCTTGTCTAATTAAATCCATGCTTTGTTTTAATGGCTGTAAATCTAAGCGTGTTTGAAATTCTATTTGTTGGTTATTCAAAGGTTCTTGGTCCATATTCTAGTTGATTTTAAGGCATTATTTTTTGACTTAATTTATATAGTTTAATCAAGTTTTGTTTGTTAGGTGTAATATTGTTATGCCTTATTTCTAGGGCAAAGTGTACAAAATTGCTAATATCTTCTTTACTCTTATTGGACTTTATATGCAATTGATTTATAAAGTCTTGGTTTAAGGTATGAGTGGGGATACTATAGCGCTGTTTTATTTTCTCTAATGTAAAAAAGAGGCTTTTATCCATTAAGGACCCATAGTCTTTATTTTGCAGGTAAAGCCCAGAGAGAGTTTGTAAAAAAGCTACACTTTGGTTCTCTACCATGGGTATACGCGCAATAACGCGCTGTTTTCTTTTGGCATTAAATACCATAAAGACAATCAAGGTAAAAAGAAGGGTTTGCCATGCCCATTTTAAAGAGGGATGGAAAAAGATAAAACGCATTAATGAGGTGGATACCGGCTTTTGTTCTTTAGCTGTAATAGGAGTATCATCCAAGAAGTAGGTTTTACCTGAAGGTAAATAAGATAAGACACTTTGGGCGTAAAGGTGATTATTACTATGTAAAAGAGCGTAGTTGGTAAAAGCTACAGGATCGGTAGATAACAATAGGGTTCCCTTGCCAATGTTTATTCTGACAAAGTTAATGTCCGTGTTTCCATAATTTGTTTTATAACCTAATACCCATGTTTTTCCCCTTGCAGTATCTGGAATGTCAAAGGCATATTGGGTAAGCTCTTGATAAGAGAACTGCTGGCTATGTAAATGTTTATTGGTCAGTTGTAATCTTTTATTGCCTGGATTGTCAAATGTGAATTGATCAACTAATTTTATTTGTAAGGTGTCTAAAAAACCCGGAGGGAAATACGCATTTATAAGTAGAGCAGTATTACCTTTTTCCACATAGTCAACAAGGTTTTTATTTACCGAGTTGTTCCAATCCATACTATAGCCAATATACAGTAAGTTAGAAATAGAGGTAGAATCAAGGCTCTGTTGCTCTAAAAAAAGGCTAAGGGATTCATTGACTTTTACAACGGAATCTTGCTCTAATAAATTGGGTAATTCTTGATTAAGGATATAAAGCCCATAAGGGATTTTATCCGATGAGCTATAAGTGGGGGTCCAATCCACTGGAGGCCTTTGACTTTGTTTTGTTAGAACTATAAAGATAGTTATTATAAAAACCCCAAAAACAAGTTGTTGGATTAATTTACGCATAGTCATTGGTTTTTAATAGGGTTAAAAAGCAATGCTCTGCCTTGTCAAATTGGGCTTTATCGATAGAATGTTGTCCATACCAAATGTTGTCATATAGATAACATGCATAGGTAAATTCTTGTTGTAATTTTGGGTTTTTAATTTCTTTTTGATAATCTTTATTTGTCTTTTGCTTATCCCACACAACATGGTTGTTTTTCTCTAAATGCTGTAAAAGCCATAGGTAATATAGGCGGATTGCCAGGGTGTAGTTTTGCCCTTGCACACTCTTTTGAACCAACTCTTGAAAATCAGTAGCTTCTAGATTATCTTGTATTTTTTGTAAATCTACCTGAAAGTTTTTAGAAGATTTTGTAAACAACCAATAAATGTCTTTTTGTCGAATTGCTTTATAGACATAGTAACCCAATAAAACAAGGGCTACAACACCTAAGACTTTTAATACATCAATCAACCAATAAAAAGTAGAAGAGTTAACTTCAGGTGGCTTAAAAAAAGAGGATAAAAAACGATCAATAGACTTTTTTATTTTACTCCATGTAGATGGGGTTTGCTCTGCATAATTAAACAAAGGGTCTCTTTGGTATTTTGGTTTAAAATTTGCTTGAAATTTTTTAGACACTAAGGCAGAATCCACTTCCTTTTTTAAAGGTAATATATTGACTTTTTTTATAGGCAAAGCTATAATGGAGCTTTGATTAGGCTCTAATGTATCGGGTACTGCCACCTTCAAAGTATCTTTTAATACAGTTGTAGGTGGTAATACAAAGGCTTTACAGTGGAGGGAAAATCCAATTAAAAGCACATATAAATAGCAGCTAAAATGGTTTGTCTTGTTCTCCAATGGATTCAATTAGATTATCAATATTTGTGTTATCTCTTCTTTCTTGTTCACTAAAGAACACAATTCCTTGGTTGATCATAAAAACGAGGTAGACTAAATAGGAGAATAATGAGGTAATGATTGCTAGAATAACAGTGATTATTTGTGTCGGTAGACTAGGATCATATGGTTGTGGGTTTTCTAATCCTTGTAAGATAGATCCAAAGGTTATAAACTGCAAGATACTAGCTGGAATAGAGATGAGAATTGTAGAAAGCAATAAGATAATACATCCATTACCTAAAATAGCCCCAAAATTGGCCTTTAGCATTCTAAAGCTCACCCCATAGGAGGCGAAAAAGTCATTTCTATTTAGCATATAGTCATAGAAAGCCAAAGTGAAGAAACTGGCCATAGTAGGGAAAAATAGTATCAATAAAGGAATACCGATAAGAATAATACTTAAGGCTCCAAAAATACCAACAGCAATCATACTTATTGGAATAAGTAAAAGGGTACTAAAGAAAAGAAAACCAAAGGCTCTAAATCCGTTTTTTCTTACTAAAGTTTTATATTCTGATGCTTTATCTCTCTTGTTTTGACCATATAGATTTAAAAAGTACATGGGGTAAATAAAAGTAATAATACTAATAATGGTTGATAGGATAAAGATGATAAAAAGCGTCAATGTATTTATTGGAGAGAAAAATTCTTCGGAATCAAATTCTCCTGTATTAAGCTGGTTAATAAACTCATAGGAAGAGGAGGAAAGTATTTGATTTAAACCAATAGTTATAATAAGTAATAAACCACAAAGTTTTAAATAGTCCATTAAAAACGACTTTCCCTGTGTTTTGAAAAGGTCGATAGTGTCTTGTAAATAAGTACCAAAATCTTTGGGTTGGCGTAAGTTAATCATTTTGAATTGTGTTGGTTAGTATACTTTTAAAGGTTGTTGTTGTCTTTTCTTTGCCTTATAAGGAAAGATAAAGAAATAATATACGATACTAGTGAAAGTCAGTAGAAGAATACTGTAGTTAAGTATATTGGGCATTTCTTTGGAATACCTGGTTATAAAACCTTCAATAAAAGCTGCCACGATGGTAAATGGAACTGTGGCAAGAAAGATTTTTAAGGCATTTTTAAAACCTATTTGAAAGCTTTGTACCCTAGAATAGGTCTTGGGAAATAATATACTTCCTCCTACAATAAATCCTGCACAAGCCTCTATGACCATACTTATTACCTCTAAGAAACCATGTAACCAAATTCCTTTAAAACTCTCCCAAAAAGAATTTTGTGCAATAAAAAAATATTGAAATGACCCAATCATTATGCCATTGTGTAATAAGAAGAGTAGTGTACCACCCCCGGCAAATATACCATAGAGGAAAAAACGCACTCCTACATAGAGATTATTTGCGGCTATAATAGTAAAACTCGACCAAGTTCCTCCTGATTTATAAATAGCCATAGGATCGTCACTAGCTATATTTTCCAGGGTTCTATTTACATATTCGTCTCCTAAAACTAGGCGTACAAAACTAGGGTCATAATAACTGGAAATTACCCCAATGAATACTGTGGCTAAAAACAAAGCCAAACTAAAAAACAAATAGGAGCGATATTGGTATAATAAAAGGGGTACTTCTTGTAAAAAGAAATGTTCTATTACATTGTGTTTTGCTCGTTTCCTTTTATAGATTTTTTGGTAAGTTTGTGCGCACAGGGCATTTAAATATTGCGTAACTTTACTGTGTGGGTAAAAAGTTTGGGCATATCCTAGATCATTGAGTAATGAAATATACATACTAGATAAATCATCCGCGGATAAAGGGCTATAAGACTTAAGCATATCTTCATACTTTTGCCACTGCTCTCTATTTTTTTTTATAAAAGAAACCTCTCTCATTGGGATAATTTAACACTTGATTCATGGCTAATTTAAGAATTAATACAACACAAAACATCATTATTTCTTTTAATAATGCTTCCTTAAGTAAACGTATTTTTGCATTCTTTCTGGATTTATTGTTTATGGTGCTTTATTTTCTTCTTATTTTTATTCTTTGGAATAATTTATTCAAAAACTACACTATTTCTGATAATTTTATGACCATGGCCATTGGGGTAATTATTTTCTTACCTATTATAATGTATAGTTTTATTTTTGAACTTCTATTACAAGGATGCACACCTGGTAAGAAGGTATTGGGATTAAGGGTTATTAAAATAGATGGTAGCCAAGCAAGTGCTTCTGATTATTTTATCCGATGGGTCATGCGTTTAATAGATATTTGGTCCTTTAGTGGTATTATAGGCATACTAAGTATTGTATTTAGTTCTAAAAACCAGCGTTTAGGGGATATCTTATCGCATTGTGGGGTAATCAACCAACTTGCATTTAAAAGAGGATTGCAACAATCTATCTACCAGGAAGTGGAAGATACATATAAACCTGTATATTTACAGGTTGTTAGCCTTAGCGACAAAGATATGGCTATCATTGTAAGGGCTTATCACAATTATCTTAGAACTAAGGATGTTAGCCTATTAGATAGATTGACTAAAAAGGTTACAACAACTTTGGGCATTGAGCCAAAAGAGAAAAGTAATCAAGATTTTTTAGCCACTATTATCAAAGATTACAACTTTTTAACGGCTAGGATTTAATTATTTTACGGTATATATTTTTAGATGACTTTTTTTCACATTTTTGATTTATTAGGGACTTTGGCTTTTGCCATCTCCGGAGCACTAGCTGGAAGAGAAAGAAAATTAGATTTATTTGGGATGAGTATTTTGGCTTTTGCCACAGCTATTGGTGGGGGAACTATACGAGATATGATGATAGGAATCACCCCAGTGATGTGGTTAAGGGACATGAGTTACTTTAGTGTAGTTTTATTAGGTGTTGCCATGGCAATTGTGTTTTACCAGCGTTTTAATGTACTGCGTTATTCCTTATTTTTATTTGATACCATTGGTATTGCTGTATTTACTTTAATTGGTATTGAAAGAGGTTTAGAAGTGGGACTACACCCTGTAATATGTGTTTCTTTAGGAACTATCACTGCTTGTTTTGGTGGAGTAATAAGGGATACTTTAGCAAATCAAATACCTATTATTTTCAAAAAAGAAATTTATGCTACTGCTTGTATTATGGGTGGGGCAATGTATTTTGGTCTTCTTCACTTTAATATTGGAAGGGATTTATTGTACATAGGAACAGCTTGTTTTATTATACTAATTAGAGTGCTATCGGTTCGTTACAAATGGAGCCTACCTTTTGCACACGATTAATCCTAGTGGGATAAAAGTAAAAAAAAGATATACTTTTTAAGACAAGATGGAACTTAAAAAGTATATCTATTGAAAGCCCTTTATTAAGGAAGCATATTATTATCTCTCATCCGATTATTGAATGTTTGTATATAAGCTTTTAAAAATTCTTCCATTTGTTTTACCACTAAAGGCAGCTCCTTTTGAAGATCGTTTTTAAGTATTGGGTCTTTCTTAAAGTCATATAAGCCTAGGATGTTTTCTCCATCAGAGGCCAAGTAGTAATCTTTATGGATACAGTTATAGATGTTATCTAGATAATTAACCACAAAATCTTGCTCAGAACGGAAGCTTTTTCCAAAAGTTAGTACTTTGGTATTGATCTGTAAATAATCCATTATACTTGGAAAGATATCTATTTGTTGAAAGTTTTTAGACTCTTTTTTAATTGGAATTGTAGAATCAAAAGGGGCATAGAACATAATAGGAATTCTAAATTTTCCCACATTAGTTTTAAATTCATCTTCTTGAGGCTCGGAGGAAGTATGGTCTGCTGTAATAATAAATAGAGTGTCTTTGAACCAACTTTTTGTTTTAGCCTTTATAAAGAATTGCTTTAAAGCATAATCTGTATATGCAATGGACTCGTGAATACTGGCTGTTCCCTTAGGAAATTTTCCTTTATATTTCTTTGGAATAGTATAAGGATTATGAGAAGAAATAGTAAATAGTGTACTAAAAAAAGGAATTGGAAAGGTGTCTAATTGATCAGAGAAGAAATTCAAAAATTCTTCGTCAAAAATCCCCCAGGTTCCGTCAAATGCCTCTGGACCAACGTACTGATCTTTGCCGTAGTATTCTTTGAACTCTGCTACATTAGAGTACTGATCAAAATTCTGACTCCCATTAAAGGACCCATGAAAAAAAGACGTATGATAACCTATATCATTTAATATCTTAGGAATAGTGTTTACTGTATTTAGAGAATAACTAGATGAAATATAGGTGTTGTTCATCAAACTTGGGATACTTGATATGGTAGATGGTACCGCATCTATAGATACTTTACCATTGGCAAAGCCATTCTCAAAGTAATAACTTTGTGTGGTTAAACTATCCATAAAGGGAGTTAACCCTCTAAACATTACCTCTTGTCCAAAGCTTTCTACAATTAAAAGAACGACATTCTTCTTGTTGATAGAATCATATTTAAAATCCACTACAGGCCAAAAAACTTCTTGTAACTGCTCTTGGGTGTAGAAATTAATTTCTTTAAGATTTTCACTTTTACCAATTGTTTTTAAAACAGCAAAAGGGGTATTGGCCACTAATGCTGTATTTTTAATATTTCCGTAACTAGCAGCATCTACTAATCGAAGGGGTTTTTCTTGCAAGCCTCCTCTTCCGAAGATAATTAAAAGGCCAACTGTAAGTAGGCAGAATACATAATTTAGCAAATTATAATTCCTCTTGTTTACTTGAAATGCAATACTGCGGTATAACATAAAGGTAATCCCAATAGTTATAAAGGTAAATAAGGGGATCCACCAAAACTCTAAGATGAAGTTCTTTAATAAACCAGGTAGCTCATTCTCCATTCCTTTTGCAGTTATAAAGGAATAGGAACTTCTTCTTCCAATAAATTTAAAATACTCATAGTCTACAAAGTTCAGGCAAAGGAATAATGTATTTACTAGGTAAAAACTATAGAATAGAAACCTCTGGTATCCTTTTCTAAGTTGGAAGGCACCAGGTATTAAGCTCAAAAATGCAAAGATGATATTGATATAACCTAAAGTCGCTAAATCAAAACGGATTCCTCCTAAGATATTTTTCCATTCTAACGGTGCTAATAAAGAGCTATTAGACAAGTAAAAACCAAATCTATTCACTTGATAAAATAGAAAGAAAAGAAAAAATCTCTTAAAGAAAATAAGGAATGGTTCCGGATTAAATTTAGTCATAATAAAAAGTAAAATTAATCGAAGATGATTAATGTTATAGTATAGAGTTATGTTTTAGTAATTATTAAATATAATGATAAAATAACAATTAATTAATATTGTTTGTAATTATATAGTATTTGAGTGTAGGTTTGTGTGAACTTCATGTTTGGTTTTTTTTTCTTAATTTTTTATCATAATTAATTTGTAAAGTTTAATAAAAAGACATTTTTATAGTAGTGTTAATGCTGTTTTTGTATTCTAAAGAGGGTATGTACACAGATCCTTCCTAGTCTTTTATCTTTTGCTGTAGCTAAGGAAATTCTATTATTTTGGTTGTTTTGAAGTATTGTGATAGGTAATGAGTCAAGTAGTATTTAGCTCTATAATGCATCGTTATACTAGGATTACAAAAAAAATACCCTTCTATTAATAGAAGGGCAGATGCGCAAGTAAGGGTATAACATTTGTTTATTGCCCACAAGGGTTCTTGTATATAGCCTAAATAACAACAAGGTAGGATGGACTTTTTGGAGTACTTAAAAAGGTTGTTGGTTTTACTTTTGTGATGTATATGGCTTTAGGGTTGTTGTACTTGTTTATTGTATTGGCCTTTAAGCAAAGAAAAGCAAGACTAAAGAGAGCTTGGTGGAGATTTTATAAAATTGTATTTAGTGTCTTGCTGTTTTTTACGGACAGGGCTAAAATAAAAAATGCAAGATGTAGAGCGTATAAAGCGCTAAACCTTGCATTGTATTTTTATCTTTTAATTAAAAAGCTTTAAAGTCTTTAGTAACTATAGTTGAAATTATTTTTTAAATAATTTTTTGATCCATTCTTTCCTATTGTTTCCATCTTTCCAAGAACCTGAAAAGCGGTGAATAGCATAAGTATCTGCTTCTACTTTACATTCTTGGGTATATACATTTATAGGGCTAAAGTAATAAGTAGGGTAAACAGTGATACCACCGCTTAGGTGTTGTATTTTGTTTTCTAATTTTAAGCCTTTTTGTAGTAAGGTTTTAGTAGTTGTAATTGTATTAGGTGTAGTGTAATACTTTTTATATGGATGAAACTTTCTGTAGAAAGATTTACCTTTATAAAAGTCTAGAAGTTCTTGGGTTAATGGGTGGTTTTTAACAGCACCAATTAAAGCAGTACACACTAATTTATCGGATTCAAAACCTATAAAAAAGTCATGTTTCAAAAAGCCATCTAAACTTTTAAGTACCTCTACATCTGTATCCATGTATACTCCACCATACTCTTGTAAGGCATGTAATCTACATACATCAGAAACAAAGGCAAATTTTCTTTCACCATAGGCTTGTTTAGCAAAAGGGTAAGCATCTATATCAAAATTATCTTCATTCCATACCATTAACTGATAATCGGGTAAATTGGCTGTAAAAGAGGCTAAACATTCTTTTACTAAAGGTGTATATTGTCCTTTACCAAACCAACATATATGAATTATTTTAGGAATCATAAATAAAAGTGTTTTACCCTATTAAAGGTGGTGAATTAAGCTTGCCTATATTTTTAAAAAAAGGCGTTGAGCAAATTTAAAATTAAGTTATATAAAGTATAAGCCTATAGCTATGGTTAGCTAATTGTACTAATTAGGGGGTGTAAATAAAAAATCCACCATAGACAGTGGGCGGATTTTTTTACTTTGGCCCTAAATATCAATTATTTTTTGTTTTTAGCTTGTCTTTGTAAGGCAATGAGTTTGGTGTATTTCATAAAAGAGAAAAAGGCTTGTATACCTGCGATGGCTAAACCGTCAATTCCATTAAATACTCCACCTTTAAAGAAGTAACATCTTACAAAGGCAACTGTTCCATTTAACACTGGTTTAAAGCTACTCACTCTTTTACCTGCATCGAATAATTCTTGAGCATTATGGCTAGAGTATTGGTTTTTCTTAGCAATGATTTGCTCATAACCGCTCCAACCATAGTGTAAAATATGTACATTTACTTTCTTCTTTTTAGAAGTTACAATGTACTGATGGGCCATATCATTGGAAGGTTTAGCTGTCTTTTTATTAAAGAAGCGAACCTTTGAATCTGGATACCATCCGGAGAAGTCAATTAATTTTTCTCCCATAAAGTTTTTCACTCTAAAGCTGTAAGCATCATAAAGGTCCGTTTCAAAAAAGGAACCTTTTTGAATAAATTCTAGTGCATCTTTATCTAAGTACTCATCTGCATCTAAGTTTAGAATCCAGTCCCATTTACAGAACTGTAAGCCATATGTACGTTGAGGACCATCTCCTAAATAAGCTTGTTTATATACTTTAGCTCCTTTTTCTTGGGCTATTTCCACGGTCTTATCTGAACTGTTGGAATCTATAACAATTACTTCATCACATACAAGTAAAAGTTCTTCTACGCATCTACCTATGTTCTTTTGTTCATTATAGGTTATAATTAGTCCGCTTATTTTCATATGAAAGAGAGATTACTCTATATTTATTTTTTTCTTATTTGTATTTTATAAAAAAACAACTCTAAAGGAATTGTTTTTTATATGAAATCTTTGCAAAAATACAATAAAATAGGAAACAGGCTTAACAATTTTGGTGTTTTACTTAGAAATAATAAAGCTTTAATTGGCTATATTTTAAAAGTAGGGCACTAAAGAAAATACTGTTTTTAGTTTATCTCATGCTTTAAATTACCGGGTTGTTTTCTTGTCTTTTTCGGTTTATCTTTTTGTCTAGTATTACAATACCCTTTTGCAGCAATAAACTATTGGGATAGGATATTCTTTCTTTCTCAGATGAGAGTAAAATGGTACAAAAGGCTTGAATATCTATTATGGTACCTTCCACAGGGAAATCTTTATCTTGTATCTTAATGTCATCTCCAATCCTAAAGGGGAAACTAAAGAAAAGCAAGATACCCGCAGTAATATTACTCAGTAGGGACCACTGTGCAAACATTGCCACACCAATGACGGTAAATACAGAGGTTAATGCCACAAGGGCTTTATCGGGCTGTACTCCCCAAATGGTAAGGATAACAACTACTAATATAATGGCAAGTAGTAGGTTAAATAAACGAACTACTGTCTTTATCCTTCTATCTCTTCGTTGCTCTTTGGTAGAAAATTTCTTTATCAATACAGCAATGAACTTTTTAATAGGATAATAAAGTACAATAGCAACAAGGGTAACTATGATTTCGGTGGTATATAAGCTAAACATAAAAGAAAATCTATTTAATAAAATTGATTAATTCTTGAACTAATTCATAGGTAGGTAAGCCAACTATATTGGGGTAAGAACCTTTGATTTCTTTGATTCCCACAAGACCTATCCATTCTTGTATTCCATAAGCACCTGCTTTGTCATATGGTTTATACTGATCGATATAATAATGGATTTGCTCTGGGGTTAGATCTGCAAAAACAACCAAGGTAACACAATTAAAAACACGTACTTTCTCTAAACTTCTTAAAACAACCGAAGTAATTACCTGGTGCTCTTTATTACACATGCTTTGGATAATATCAAAAGCCTCTTGCTTATCCTTTGGTTTTCCCAGGGATTTACCCTCTAGCCAAACCGTAGTATCACTGGTAATTAGGATCTCTTTTGGATCTAAGATTTCAATGGCATTGCTTTTTGCAAGTGCAATATAATCGGTGATTTGTGCTCCTTGTAAATCAAGAGGATAACTCTCATCAGTATCTGATGCTCTTACAGTAAAATCAAGACCTAATTCACCTAGATAAGCCTTTCTTCTAGGTGAATTAGATCCAAGTACTATTTTATAATCTTTGAATAGTTGATTTAGCATATATTTAGTCTACTTGTGCATTAAAATGTTGGAACCACTTTTTTTGTGTTTTCATCACTTGTTCGATTACATCTCTTGCTGCTCCTTTTCCACCAGGAACATGAGAAATATATTTAGCTACAGATTTGATTTCCGGAGCTGCATCCACAGGACATACTGGAAGAGCTACCTCTTTCATTACGTGATAATCTGGAATATCATCTCCCATATATAAGATGTTCTCTGGAGCAATGTTGTAAATGTCGATAAACTCCTTAAAGGTGTCTACTTTATTGGCTACTCCCATATAAATATCAGTCACTCCTAAGTTTCTAAGTCTTTGTTTTACTCCATCGTTACTTCCTCCAGAGATAACACAAACGGTGTATCCATTGTCAATAGCCGCTTTAATAGCGTAACCATCGCGTATATTCATTTGTCTTAGAAGTTGACCATCTTGGGTAACATGTACACCCCCGTCGGTTAAAACACCATCTACATCAAAGATGAAAGTAGTGATGTCGTTCATTAGTTCTTTAAAGTGTTTAGACATTATTGTTCTATTATTGATTTTGTTATTAATTGATAGATTTGTTTTTGCAAAGGGTCTTCTAATAAAGATTCCTGTGTAGCAAGGGTTTGTTTATCGCCTCTTATGGCTGGTCCGGTTTGGGCCAATTTAGGATCTAAGTCCTGTACTTTTTGGGCTGTCTCTAATATAAGAGGTTTAAGTATCTCAAAGGGAATATCCTTTTTATCTAAGATTGTCTTAGCAATACTATAAAGGTGATTGGTGAAGTTATTTGCAAATACAGCTCCAAGGTGTATGCTTTTTCGTTGCTCAGAAGAAATTGCATATACCCTTTGACTAAAGGTTAAAGCTAGTTCTTCGATTAATTGAAAATCCTTTTGATCACTAGCCTCTAGGCAAAAAGGAATTGCACCAAAGTCTACTTGTTTGTCTAGAGAGAAAGATTGCAGCATATAAAACACTCCTTTTCTATTGGTGTTTTGTATTAAATCCATGGCAGCACTACCACTTGTATGTACTATAAAAGGATTGTCTAAGGCAAATTCACTTGTTACTTTTGCTATGGCATCATCACTAACAGCTACGATAAAAACATCGGCCATTTGCAAATCTGCTACATTGCAGACAATTTTGTCCTTTGATATAAGATCACTCACTTTTTCGGGATTTCTTGCGTATATTTGTTTAATACAAACATTGTCTTTTTCTAAGATGGTAGAAATCAAGTGGTGAGCTACTTTTCCAGCTCCTAATATACTTAGTGTTATCATAAGGCTAAGATACTAATTTGGGTATAGATTATTGGACTATAAAATTAATAAAAATTACAATGAAAAACGATATAAAAGATCTACAAGACATCAAAGCCTTAGTGGACACTTTCTATGGGAAGGTTCAAAAGGATCCTTTGATTGGACCTGTTTTCGAAAGTAGATTACAGGGACATTGGCCAGAGCATTTACAGAAGATGTATAGCTTTTGGCAAACAGTTTTACTAGAGGACTATACCTATAGTGGAAGACCTTTTCCCCCACATGCTTCTTTGGATGTAGACCAAAGTCATTTTGATCAGTGGCTGTTTCTTTTTAGACAAACTTTGGATGAGTTATTCCAAGGAGAGATAGCCCAAGAAGCAAAATGGAGATCCGAGCAAATGGCAAAAATGTTTGTCAGTAAAATCAATTACTTTAAAGAGGCAAATCAAAAGCCAAAACAATAAAGTGATTTGAATTTAGCATAAAAAAAACCAAGAATTTTTATATAGAGATTCTTGGTTTTTTTATGCGTTATATTTTGTACCACTTAGTGGTTATGGTGTAATTTATGTTCTAGGTTTTTGTCAAATATGTTGACAAAGGCTTCTTTAATGGTACCATCTTGGTTTAATATCATGGTACGTTGGATTTTAGTAATAATCCATTTATCCTTCATTTCTTTGAAGTCTGTACTTCTAAGTTCTAACAAATCAGGATGGTTGTAGGATTTTATGAAATTTTGCCATTCTTTATCCTCCCCATCTATACATACAGAGATAACCTGTAAGTTATCATTGCGCTTTAGCATATCTAAAGCTTTTCTATGGGCAGCCTCTGCGTGAGCAAGACTGTTTTTACTCCAAACAAAAAGTAGAGTAGGCCTTGTGATTACTTTATGGATATTTACCGTTTCTCCTTGTGGATTCACAAGTGCAACATCAGGTAATTTGTTTTCGTACTTAAGATTTTGAACAGCCTTTTGAATTTGAATAATTTCTTTGTGCTGACTACTATCGGTGGATAATTCAAAATATCTCTCTAAGAACTTATCGTTATTATTTAGATTCTGGTCTTCTAATAAATAGATATAGGTGATATTATCTAAAATGGTATTTCGAACTTTCTCATTGCCAATTAAGGTATCTACAATATTTAGTTTTTCAATATTGTTATCTAGCTTTGCTTGTGGGTTGAAATCAATTTCTGATTCATCTAAAATCGAACTTAACATAATAGATAAATAACGCGTATAGGAAGAGTATTGGATTAAGTTTTCATTGTTATAATCCACCTTTTTTCTAAAGCTATAGTAATCTAAGGGAAGTTCCCCTTTGATATTATGGCCTGTACGAATAAAATGGGCCATAGGATAAATTTCCTTTTGGGAGTAAAAGTGTAGGTCTAATTTTGTTTTAGCGTACAAATCAAAATTTGGATTCCATCCAATAATAGCTTTACTCTTTAAGTAGTAGGTAGTTCTAGCGGCGTGAGTGGAGTCTACTTTTTTGATAAAAGCATCTACAGGTAGATCGTAATTCTCATAACGAGTTGTCTCATCCACTAAATTTCGAACGGTAAGATTCATCAAAAAGTTGTTTTTCTCTGAACCTCTTCCTGTGAAAATAATGGAATGGTCAAAATCACGTGAATTTAAACGCAAAGTCAAACTATCATTTTTATCGAAAAACACGTATTGGTATTCTGGGGTATGTCTATAGATATACATACCAGGAGGAAGCGAATCAAATTTTTTAAAAAATTGGTTGTTCTTGTCCAAGTATATGGTGTCTAAGATATCATTATCTTTGCAAAAAAGGATATACTCAGCATTAGGATTGATTACTTCTCCTTGAAGATATGCCGTATAATCATCGGGCTCGAATTTCTTTTGACAAGAGCAAACAAGTAAGATAAATGGCAATAAAGCCAGCAAGAAAAATTTTCCTGTATTTTTAATATTCATTTTATAAAAGCCTAAGAATTGTACAAGAGGTTTGTACTCCCTTAAGCAAATGTAAGTTTAAGTAGTTGTTTTTGTCGTTAATAAGCTGTTAAAATACAATTTGACCTACTATGTTGATACTTTAATAGGGTTATTAATTTAAAAATGATTAATTTTGCAGTCAATATAAATCAATATATAGAAAATGTTAACAGTTTCAAATCTGTCAGTTCAATTCGGTAAACGAATTTTATTTGATGAAGTTAATGTAACCTTTACCCAAGGGAACTGCTATGGTATTATCGGGGCCAACGGTGCTGGTAAGTCTACTTTTTTAAAAATACTTTCAGGAGAAATTGATCCTACTTCTGGCCATGTATCTTTAGAGCCAGGCAAACGTATGTCTGTTTTAAACCAAAATCACAATATGTTCGACGAATTTACAGTGCTTGAAACTGTAATGATGGGAAACAAGGATTTATATGCCGTTAAAACAGAAATGGATGCTCTTTACTTAGACTATACGGATGAGAATGCCGATAGAATTGGTGAGCTTCAAATTCGTTTTGACGAAATGGACGGATGGAACGCAGAGAGCGCGGCAGCTACTCTTTTATCTAACTTAGGTATTAATGAAGAATTTCATTATACGCCAATGGCAGAGATGGATGCTAAATTAAAAGTACGTGTACTTTTAGCTCAAGCTTTATTCGGTAATCCAGATGTACTGATTATGGATGAGCCTACCAACGACTTGGACTTTGAGACAATTGGTTGGTTAGAGAACTTCCTTGCACATTATGAAAACACGGTACTTGTGGTATCTCACGACCGTCACTTCTTAGATGCAGTTTGTACGCATGTATCGGATATCGATTTTGGTAAAATTAACCACTACTCTGGTAACTATACTTTCTGGTATGAATCAAGTCAATTAGCAGCTAAACAAAAAGCGCAACAAAATAAGAAAGCAGAAGAGAAAAAAGCAGAGTTGGAAGAATTTATTCGTCGATTCAGTGCTAACGTTGCTAAGAGTAAGCAAGCGACTTCTCGTAAGAAAATGATCGATAAATTAAATTTAGGGGATATTAAACCATCTTCTAGACGTTATCCAGCGATTATCTTTGATCAAGAGCGTGAAGCAGGAGATCAAATCTTAAATATCGAAGGATTAGCAGCATCTATCGATGGAGAGCTTTTATTTAAGAACGTAGATTTAAACGTAGCTAAAGGAGATAAAATTGTAGTTATTTCTAAAGACTCTCGTGCAACTACTGCATTTTATGAGATTCTTAATGGAAACAGACCAGCTGATGCAGGAAAATTTGACTGGGGTGTAACAACACTACAATCTTATTTACCAGCTGACAATAGTGATTTCTTCCAAAATGACTTAACTCTTGTAGATTGGTTACGCCAATGGGCTAAAACCGAAGAAGAAAGAGATGAGGTTTATGTACGTGGATTCTTAGGGAAAATGATTTTCTCTGGAGAGGAAGCTTTAAAAACAGGAAGAGTATTATCAGGAGGAGAGAAAGTACGTTGTATGTTATCTCGTATGATGATGCTTAGAGCTAACGTTTTAATGTTAGACGAGCCTACTAACCACTTGGACTTAGAGTCGATTACTGCATTTAATAACTCTTTGAAAAACTTCAAAGGGACTATTTTATTCACTACCCATGACCACGAGTTCGCTCAAACAGTAGGAACACGTATATTAGAATTAACACCAAATGGCGTTATTGATAGATACATGACATTTGACGATTACTTAAGTGATCCTAAAATCAAAGAACTAAGAGAGAAGATGTATTCTTAATTCCTAGTTTTAAACATACTTTAAAAGCCGTTTACATTTGTATGCGGCTTTTTTTTGTGATTAATGTAGCCTCAAAAATGCCTTTGGTATAAGTAATATCTATCTTAGGTATTAAAATTTAGTAAGACTTAGTCTTTATAGTAGAAATACCACTTTGAATAAAGTCAAGAATAGTAGACTACTATTTTACTCCTACACACAATAAAAAGGTGTTATCTTTTTGTGAAAAATATATTTAATTACAAGGAATTATTATCTTTGAGTCCATGGAGTTACTAGATTTTATTTTTCACATTGATAAATACCTACATGTGTTTATCGCCAATTACGGCCCTTGGATTTATGCCATTTTATTTGCTATTATTTTTGTTGAAACTGGCTTTGTTGTAATGCCTTTTTTACCAGGAGATTCTCTATTATTTGCTATGGGGATGCTTATTGCTCAAAGTGATCAGTTAAGTATAAGTTTAGCTATAGGTCTTTTAATTATAGCAGCCGTCTCGGGGGATTCCTTAAACTATTACATAGGGCAGAAGGTAGGTATGCGATTAACCAATGTTCGCATCTTTAATAAACAAGTAGTTACTCAAGCAGCTATTGATAAAACCCATTCTTTTTATGATAAATACGGTTCTCGTACCATTGTTATAGCTCGTTTTATCCCAATTGTAAGGACTTTAGCACCTTTTGTAGCTGGAGTAGGTAAAATGAGGTATTCGGTGTTTATGACCTATAATGTAATTGGTGGGGTAGTGTGGATTACCAGTCTTAGTTTAGCTGGGTATTTCTTAGGTAACTTACAGTTTGTAAAAGATAATTTCTCTAAGATTGCCATGTTAATTATTGTGATTTCTGTTTTACCTATTGTTTTTGAATTTTTAAAAGCAAAATTTAAAAAGGCGTAATGCTTTAAAGAGTAAAAAAAGGATACATTAAAAAATAATCGATTTGCACTATAAAAATAAAATCCCCAAACCATAGGCTTGGGGATTTTATTTTTAAGCAAGGAATATTTTTATGTGTAAATATTTTATAGATTATAATATTTTGGATATGGAACAAATAATCTACACATCTGGGCTATAATAGACTTATACCAGCTTAGTTTGTTTTTACAATTGCCGGGGCTTTCCACTGTCCATCAATCATGGTTTGCTTTGGAAAGTATACTCTTAAGGTTAAACTAAACTTTCCCTGTGGGGAAGGTAACCAGTTTTTTATGTTTTTTTGCTCTGGCATATCCTTTTGAATAAAGATTTCTAGTGATCCATCGCTATTGAAGTTTAGATCACTTCTATCCCCAAGAGTAAAGCGATCTAATGGATTTGCAACAAAAAAGCCATTGCTATTATACATGGTAATCGACCAAAAAGCATTGGTAGGAGGAAGCATATCCTTTTCAAAGCGCAAAACATAATTATTTTGTCCATCATAAGAAGTATTATTTGCGTCTAAAAAACTTGTAGGATAAATTGCATCTTGGGGTAAATTGGCACCTAAGCCAAATCTAGTAACATGGGCTCTATGAAAGTAATCTGTTTTATAGTCTCCTGTATTTTCTAATGTAGCCCAGCCATTGTGGATTGGTAACTCTGTTTGTCTTTGATTAAGAGCATTGATAACCTCCTTTGGGATAGCTTTTAGAGCTTGTTGTTCTTGTAGAGTAAAATTATCTAGGCGGAAAGTTTTATCTATTCCTATGCCTATTTTACTAAGTCTTTTCATAAGTGGTGCATCTTGTTCTAAAGGTGGGTTTATCAAAAATAAAGTATTCATATATTGGAAGAATTCTTCTATATCCATTTGCTCTACAATACTATTTGGATCTCCAATAGGAACATCGGGCTCTAAGGCAGGCCATTTATACCCCACAGGAGGTGTTAATAGGTATTGTTTCATTAATGGATACACCACATCTTGACCATCTTGTTTGCTTTTCACCTCCGTTCTTCCAATTATCCAAACTGTGTTGGTTGGTGATTTTATTTGGGTCATATTTGAGGGTACAGATTCATTCCAAGAGGGACCAGTAATTAAAAAATCTCCTCCCTTGGAACCATAGGTTCTAGTTCCTGGAGATGCAATAACATTACTATAGGCATCTAACATAGGAATAAGGTGGTAACGCTCATTGTTAACAGGAAGGGATAGTTGCACTGGACCTTGGGATAAATCCAGCCATGCATTGGAATAAAAAGTATCTGCATTGGGACGTACCACTGAGGTGAAATCAGATCCTGGAAAAATTGGTAAATGAGAGAACTCATTTAGCGGGGCTTCCATTTGACCTACCACTGGTGATAAAGTATTGGTGGCTTGGCGCCTTGTTATATCCATGGTAACTAAAGGAATCCCATAAATATAAGCCTCTTGCGCTAGTAACAAAGTATCGTTGATATCTATCTCTGGGGTATTGTCATCACTAGAGCAACTAAAAAGTAAGGTAATAAAGGATAATCCCAGTACTAGTGCTCGTAAATCTTTAAAGCTTTTTATCATGGTTTTAAGTGTTAAGGGTTAATACAAAATTTCGTGTTTGTATAAAAGTAAATTATTGAGTAAAACTAGATAATATATAGCCTTTAGGGGCTATACTAAAAGTATAGTTGTTGCTAAGTTGTTGATTATAAGAGTGTAGTGTGAGGTGTTTTTGCCAAAGAGAAACTTATTTTTCAGTTAGCTATAATGAAATAGTAGTATATTGGGTTGTTTTTACCACTGTTTTATTTAGCAATAATAGCCTATGTATTGTATTTTACTTTTAAGTCGCATCGTTTTTTCACTATATAATTTTTGTAAAAGGCTTTTTGTTAGTAGGCTTTTACTAAACTGTATTCTCTTTATTATTTTCTTTTCTGCTTCTTATGGGCAGCCTTTGGGCTTAGACTTTTATAAACAGTTAACCACAGAACAAGAATTATATCAAGCAAAGGACTCATTGGGAAATATATGGATAAAGGGCATTATCTCGCAGGACCTAATTGGAAAGAATATATTGGTCCAAAACAGGTCCGTAGACATGATAAGCTACAGCCTTTATACTTTCAAACAGGACTCTTTAGTGCAGATTTTACCAAATGTAGATTTGGCTTTTAATCCAATTAAAAGTAGGTACCCAATTTTCAACTTTATTCCACAATCCACAGAATTTTTTTTAAATATTAAACAAAACTCGCCCACTAGTTTGCATTTAGTTATACACGAGATTTCTCAGTTTGGACAAAAGACCCTTATAGATATTTTAGTTCTTAGTATGTATTATGGGTTTGCCATAATGTGTATCATCTTTAATTTAAGCTATTATTTATTGTTTAGAGATGTCAAATTCGCCAGTTATGTACTACTTCAAATAGGTATATTATTAGCTTTTTTTTACAAAGACGGAATGGTGTATTATTTTTCCAACGGGGAGTATACCTTACCTTACTTTACCTTATTTAATACAGGGATGACTTGTTTTTTAGCTTGTATATTTACCTATTATTTTTTAAATCTGCGCCCTTTATTGGCTAGTTTTAAAAAGGCCTTAGTGATCAGCTTTATAGTCTATGTAATTTTAGTTGCTTTATTTATTAGTACAAAGTGGACTTTAGTTTTATTGGCAATAAAGTTGGTTTGGTTTATATTGGCTTTTTGGTGTTTAGCTCAGTGTTTTAAAAATTTCAAAGACAATGCATATGCCCGATTTTTAGGTGCCAATTTTGTCTTGTTTATCTTAGTAGGAGCAGGATATAGTTTATCACTAGTAGCACCATATAGTTTTTTAAAAATCTTTAATATACAAACTCTGCGTATTGTAAGTATAATAGAAATTCTAAATATTACTTTTGTTCTTCTTATCAAAGTTCGCGGTATACACAAACAAAACGCACTTTTTAAAGCAGAAATCAGACATTATTTATCGTTGATTCAATTAGATAAAAAGTATATATTGCAAAATGTAAAGGATCAAAATCAAGAATTAGATTCCTTTGAGATACTACAGGATAATATAGAAAGACAAGTAATTACTGAATTACAAAATAGTTTTGATTTAAGCCAAAGAGAAATAGAAGTGTTGTCTTTAATATGGCAAGGAGATTCCAATAAGGAAATTGCAGATAAACTATTTTTATCAGTGCATACTATTAAGTATCACGTAGGTAATCTTTACACCAAATTAGAGGTGAAAAATCGAATGCAAGTCAGGTCTTTAAAGCCTTAGTTGTATGTGGAAGCGGTCTTGAAAAAACGATTCTCTAAGAAGTAATTACAAATACTTCTTAGAGAATCTTTTATATTAATTCACTTATGGTATAAGTGCTTTATACTAGTTTTTTTTCAATATAATCGGAACTCATACTACGTAATATTCCCATATAGTCCATTTTAAAAGCGATGAAGTCCCCAACTTTAATAGAATTAGGGTTATCCTTTAAATCAATGACAATCATGTCACTACTTGCTCCTACAACTTCAATGGAAGGGTCTATAGTTGTAATATGATCTGGTTCTATATCTAATAGTCCCATATCGATTATTGCCCGATAGTTAATACTACTTTGCCATTTGGGATCCAGCTCTGGTTTCTCTCCATTCATATTAAGTCCCATCTCTCCTTGCGGCATCATGGGTTTTTCTGTGAGCTCAATAACTTGTGCATGTAACGTAAAGACGTGTTGTTGCATCTTTTCAAAATCTGAATTGTCATAAGCATTGGTTCCCATAAATAGAGATTCGCCAATTCTAAAATGATTTATACTCTTAGGTAGGGTCTGGCCGTGAATCAGTGGAATAGTTACCGAGGCTCCTCCGGATAAGTAGTCAATTTTCTTATTGAATTTTAATTCAATTAATTGCTTGTATAAAGACAATTGAATTAGTTTGTCTTTATTGGGTAATACCCCATACATACAGGTAAGGTTGGTTCCAAGTCCTACTATTTTTATATTTGGAAGTAAAAATACCTCTTGATAAAAATCAAGTAGTTCTTCAGTTAATACTCCTTCTCTTAACTCACCTAACTCCACCATAATTACAATTTTATGGATTTTGTTTTGACGTTTGGCTTCTTGGGATAATAAGGCTATGGTGTGTAATTCTGTATTGAAACTTATATCTGCATAAGTGACTATCTCTTCTATGCTTGATTTAGGAACTGGCTTAATGTAGATGGTTTCTACTTTAGGATTAAGCTCTTTGATCATTTTTAAATTAGAAACCCTTGAATCACAGAGTTGTTTAGGATTTAGTTTTAGAAGCTCTTTTAAAAATAATTCATTTCCACAAAGTAACTTACTTACTACAGACCATTGTATATGATGTGTTTGAAATAAATGGTCTAGATAATTAAAGTTATGCTTTAACTTAGCGGTATTTAAAGTGATATAAGCCATGATTATCTGGTTAAACGCATTTCTAGATACTTATTTTCAAAACCAAGTTTTTCATAAAGGGCTTTTGCAGGATTATCTGGATCTACATGTAAGGCAATAGATCCCTTAGCTAAAGAAATAGCCTCTTTCATAAGTTGTTTACCAATGCCTTGTCCTCTAAAGTTAGAGCAAGTAGCGATATAGACTAGAATATTCTCTGGAATAAAGTCATGCATAAGAGTGTGTAAGACTACGGTTATTCCAACGATTTGTTGCTCAGAGCTTTTTGCAATTAGAATAAATCCTCCTGGTGAATTGTTTCGGCCTAATGCAAACTCAATAGCTTTTAGTATGGCCTCTTGAGAGTCACCATATTGTTGTAAGTTTTTATAAAGGAACCCAACATAAGAGTCGATTTCCTTAGTACTGGGGAGATGTTCTGGCGATTTTTTTTCTATACTAATATTCATGATAAAAAATTAATGCCGCTAACGCAAAAAAAAGACCTTTTAAAAAAGCTTCGAATGATTTTGTTTTTTTAGGACTATTATCTTTTTAAAAAAGAGTCCAACAAAGAAAAAAAGGAAATAAGTAATGCTTTACGCGAAGCAGCTTATTGATATATGTGAGAGGCAAAGATAAAAAAAAGAATCGAAATATCACCTAAAGTGAGCTGCTTTATTAAAAAAATGAACCTTAGAATTGGTTACCATATTAAGTAAAAAGTAGCTTTACTAACTAATTTTCTTATAATATAAAGCGCTTAATATGGTGTTAGTTGGTTTGTTTTTATAGAGTTTAGAGTATTTAGTTATCAATGACTTATAGTCTTTTTTTATTTCGATAGGATAAAAGGTCGTTAATAAAAAGGTCGTTGATAAAAAGTTTGTCTTTCTTTAAGCAATTTGTTTTTTTAACGGATTATTTATTAGACCTAAATATGGGCAAAGAATCTACTATTATACCTAAGGCCTGTGGCTATATAAAGAGTCTTATTTGTAAAGATAGTGTATTAAGCATTAATTTATATCCATATAACCTATAAGGTATTTCTATTTGTATAGAATTCGTTTATAACTCATAAAATGATGTATTTGTGTTTTTTAGATAGAGTAGCGTTTGTAAGGAAACAAAAAAATAAAACACAGCTACCTTGGGAAAAAATAGGTGATTCTGGGTATAGCATTGGAAAGTATGCATGAGGGTGAAGGTGTAGCTTTTATTGAAGTGTCTGCTAAAATTTCTGATGCTTTTGGACTCACGCCGGATTACCTGGTAAAAGATGGAAAAGATGAGCAAAGGGGTAATGATACTCAAAAATATTACTGCTTTCTAAAATATTGCAATTATGACAACCCAAGAAATTTTTATTTTCCAAGCCGATATATATAAGCAAACTGAAGCTTTAAAGGCTTTGGCTAATGAATAAAAATAAAATAAAGTCCTTCTTAAGATCTAGAAGAATTACTCTAGAACATCCATTAGTTTATCAAGTAGAGAATAATATTGTAAATATTGCTTCTGCTTTGGACTATTATTTGTAATTATAATAGATTCAGAGTTATACAAATATTTTAGTGTGTTTTTCAATTGACATGTATTATTTTGTATGATCTTATTGTTCTTAGTTTCTGAGCTTTTTCAAATTAGTGGATTTTGTTTTGTATACACTTACAGGGGGAGTTTTATCTTAAATACATTTTTTATTAAAGCATTGAACTATTGTGCGTTAAAATGAATAGTAATTATCGTTTACTTAATTATTTAGACTATGTGTAATTTGCTTTAATTGTGAAAATTATGCAATTATTTAGAGTACGTTCTTTTTAAAAGTTAATATTTTTCACCTTTTTCACTTATTATTACCATAAAATAGTAAAAACACCGTATTTAAATTTATTGTTTATTTTCTTTTTTCGTAATTTTCAAACTGATTATAGAAAAATAAAGAAGGATATGCAGTTAGATATTAAAGAAAGTAAAGTCAATCATAAATCCAAAAGAAATTTATTGATTATCATTTTAGATGTTATTTTATTATTTACATTATTATATACTTTGCCTTATGAGCCAATAGTCAATAAGGGATTAGCATTACTGGTTTTCGTTGCAGTGTTATGGCTTACCGAAGCTATACATGTAACTACCACCGCGGTGTTTGTACCAGTTTTAGCCATTGCATTAGGTCTTACCGATGTGCAACCTGCTTTAGCTTCTTTTGCTGATCCCACTATTTATTTGTTTTTAGGAGGTTTTGTTCTAGCAGGGGCTTTACATGTACAAAAGTTGGACATTGTAATTGCCAGTAAAATTATGTATTTAGCCAAGGGAAGACTACTCTATGCGGTTATGTATTTGTTTTTAGTAACCGCCCTTTTATCCATGTGGATAAGCAATACTGCTACAGTGGCTATGATGCTACCTTTGGTCACAGGTATTTTAAGTCAATTAGATAAAAAACAAAATAGAAATACCTATGTTTTTGTTTTATTAGGAATTGCTTATAGTGCTAGTATTGGAGGGATGGGAACTGTGGTGGGAAGTCCGCCTAATGCTATTGTAGCCTCTCAATTAGACTTATCTTTTGCACAGTGGATGAAAATGGGACTTCCAATGGTTGCTTTGCTATTGCCTTTAATGATTGGGGTGATTTACCTTATTTTTAGGCCAAAGTTAAATGTAACCTTTGAGCATTCCATGGAGGTAGTCCCTATGAATAGACAAAGATGGATTACTTTAGGAATCTTTTTACTTACTGCTTTTGCTTGGATTTTTAGTAATGAGCTTAATCCCTTATTTGCTAATTTAGTTGGCTTTGAAGGCAAATTTAAAAGCTTTGATACCTTTATTGCTCTGTCAGCTTTTATTCTAATTTGTACCTCTCAGGTATCTAGATGGAAGGATTTACAACACAATGTGGACTGGGGTGTACTATTATTGTTTGGTGGAGGACTAACTCTAAGTATGATATTACGTGATTCTGGTGCTAGTAAAGTAATGGCCGATTTATTAGTTTCCTTTATCAAGGGGAGCCATATCTTTTTTATAGCTTTAGTAATTTCTTTTTTCATTATATTTTTAACCGAGTTTACCTCCAACACAGCTAGTGCCGCTTTACTGGTGCCTATATTTATTTCTATCTCTCAAGAACTTGGCATGCCTCCATTAGGGCTGTCGATGATTATTGGTCTTGGTGCATCTTGTGCTTTTATGCTTCCTGTAGCAACTCCACCAAATGCTATTGTATTTGGAACTGGAGATATAAAGCAAAGAGATATGATGAAAGCTGGTTTTGTACTTAATATTATCTGCGCCTTTGTAATTGCTATAGTAGCATATTATTTTTGGCTTTAGGTGATTAGAAGTTATACTATAGTTACTACATAAAAAAGAGCTTAGGATAAACCTGGTGTAGAAATTTTTTTAAAAAAATTTCTACACCAGGTTTTTTTATGGCTTGTTTCCTTTGCCTACATAGGTAGGTTAGGGGGAAATAGCTTCTAAACTTCCCCATATGGACCAGAAGATTCAAATTATCTATTAGTTCTCGGATATCAGGATGACAAATAACTCTGATAGCTAGTTGTTTTCTACGCTTTTATTCTTTAAGAACCATCAGTGATCTTTTTACATTTGTGAATAAAACAGTCGATTGAGCTTTAATTAGAAGAACTTCCATGTAAATAATAACTCTAACAAAAAGAAAGTTATTGTTTTAGCTTATCAAAATAAATGTATATAAATAGGCTTAGAGATCAACTCATGTAAGAAGATTTTATAAACACAGTAAAGCCAACTTACTTAATATTTATAATAATATTTGATTGGTAATCATTAAATAAGAATAGTTGCTTAGTAATGGTTTTAATACAATCTCCATTATAATTTAAAACTTTGAGAATTAGATGTTTTGGAAAATCATCCAAATGGATAAAAGGAAAAAGGATAAGAACTTGATTTTTAATTAGAAAAAATCATCCTAAAATTTAATAATTTTTAATAGATTTGATATAAGAGTTTACCTTTATTTTCCAACTTGATCTAGAAAATAAAACTGAACTTTTTTCAACTCCTTTAATTGTATTAGGATTTCCGTGATATGGTGTTTTTACTCCGATATTACTAGTTATACCTAGTAGAAATTCAGGGTTTTCTAAAGGACAATTAGTTTTCTTGTAATTAAAAATAGTGACTCTATTATCTTTTATTTTTTTTTCTGAATACAGGTTGATAATTTTTTCAAGATTCAGGACTTTATCCGTAATGAAATCCAAATCGAATAAATCTTTTATAGCTTTTCTATTACAAATTGTAGTAATTTTAAAAACAGCAATATCTTCAATAGAAGCCATTCTAATAGTATTTATATTTTCAATTTCATTTAGAAGTGAATGTGATTGAATAACGTCTATCTTAATATCAAGGCCTTCTGTTTTAATTACTGTTCGTAAAAAAACAATATCATCATTATCTTCAGAAGAGATTTGAGTGAAAACCACTCTATCTTTAAAGTAGTTCTTAATTTCCGTTTCAATTAATTTAAACCCTTTAATACCTATCTTTTCTTGACAAAAAAGATCAATATCTTCACTTTCCCTATGGTTAAACCTTAGTGCTAAGTTTGTGCCTCCTGCAAGAAAAAAGAGTTGCAAAGAACTAAGGCTTTGCAACTCTTTTATAGTTTTTACTATTCGTTTATCAACCATATTAAGATGTTAATTTATTTTACTATAATTAGGTATATCATACAATTCTGCCATTAATTTATAAATCTCATTACTGATTAACTCATGTGTATTTTTTAAAACTTCTTGAATAATTTGCATATCAAACTGTGTCTTAATAATTTCGATATTATTAGACAGGACTTCAGCAGTAGTGAATGATAGAATACGAGAAATGATAAAAAAATAATCCCGTTTTAAATCTAAAAAATCAATATCTACATCCCAAAAAAACACTTTTGGTATTTCATTTAGATTAAGAGAAACAATGTTCATAATAGATAAATTTAAAAAGTGTTTAGGCAATAAATCTATAATTTTTATAAAAGTATATTCCCTCATTAGAGTTACAAAATTAATAATTATAATTCGATATAACAAACAAATATGACCGCTGGATGTATAATTTTAAAAATATAAACCAATAAGTGTCAATGACTTAATTTTGAAAATAAAGTTATAAATTAGTATTGTTTAGCAAAGAAAAAAAAGGACAAAGTTTTATTTTGATGCTTTCTAGAAAGGAGTTACAGCAGGATTATATCAAGTAGAGAAAGAAGAGAAAATAGAGAGAGAGATGGTATTTATGAACCATTCTTAATATACTTTTGGCTAAGAAGACCATATAAATGTTATTTGTGTTAGTAACATACAAAAATTACAAACACTAAATTATCTGTAGTTTATATTTTCTTAGTAAGTCCCTGAATTAGCAGGAGCTTATTTTTGCACAAGTAAGTCCATAAAACACGTTTAATTCCTACACCAGGTTTTTTTATGGCTTGTTTCCTTTGCTCAAATAGGTAGGTTAGGGAGGAATTATTAGGATAATAGATAGGGTTTTACTTGATTATATAGTGATTTTTTATTATAAAGATATTCAATACTAAAAAGCAATTTTTATATGTTTTTCTTATAGTGCTATCATTTATAACATTGATAAAGGCTGGTTTTTGCTGGGAAGTGGTGGTAAGTTTGCCCCAGTTAAAACAAGTAAAAACAACAAAACTATATATCATATGTTTAAAAAAACGATAGCCTTAGGACTTATATTAAGTGCGAGTTTAGTTTCAGCACAAACTCTTACAACTAACTTCGGAGCTCCAGTTGGGGATAACCAAAACTCCAAAACAATTGGTAGAAACGGACAAGTATTATTAGAGGATATTCATTTAATAGAAAAGCTTGCAGCTTTTGATAGAGAGAGAATTCCAGAAAGAGTAGTTCACGCTCGTGGAGCAGGTGCTTTTGGAGAGTTTGTAGCAGATGCAGATTTCTCAGAGGTTACTAAAGCAGATTTCTTATCTGAAAAAGGTAAAGCAACTCCAGTGATGGTTCGCTTCTCAACGGTAACTCACCAAGCAGGTTCTCCAGAGACTTATAGAGACCCAAGAGGATTTGCAGTGAAGTTTTATACAGAAGAAGGAAACTATGATTTAGTGGGTAACAACTTACCAGTGTTCTTTATCCGTGATGCTATCAAATTCCCTGATATGGTTCACGCTTTTAAACCATCTCCACTAACTAATGGAGCGTCTAATCCAAATAGAGTGTTTGACTTTTTCTCTAATGTTCCAGAGTCTACACATATGTTAACTTGGTTATTCTCCGATTACGGAATTCCAGCTAACTACAGACAAATGGAAGGAAACGGAGTTCACGCTTACAAATGGGTAAATGATAAAAATGAGGTGACTTACGTAAAATATAAGTGGGTACCACGTCAGGAGATTAAAAACTTAACTCAAAAGCAAGCAGATCAAATTCAAAGCCAAAATATTGAGCATGCTACTTTAGATTTATACAATGCAATTGCAAACAATGACTACCCAATTTGGGATTTATATGTGCAAATGCTTAAAAAAGAAGATTTTGCTTCTTTAGACTTTAATCCAGTGGATGTAACTAAAGTTTGGCCAGAGAGCGTAGCTAAAATGGTAAAAGTTGGAACAATGACTTTAAACCAAAACCCTACGAACTACTTCCAACAAGTGGAGCAAGCTGCTTTTGCACCTTCTAACTTAGTACCAGGAGTGGAGCCCTCAGAAGATAAATTATTACAAGGTCGTTTATTCTCTTATGCAGATACTCAACGTCATAGATTAACAGGGAACTTTCAACAAATCCCAGTTAATCAACCTAAAAACAAAGTAACTACATATAACCAAGATGGTTTTATGAGTATTAGAGAGCAAAGTGGAGATATCAACTACCAACCTTCTACTAATAATCCAAGTGTAAAGGAAGATGCTAAGTTTAAATATGCACCAGTTGTGTTTGAAGCTAATACACAAGCTGTACAACAAGTGATTGACAAGGAGAATAACTTCTACCAAGCTGGAGAGTTATACCGTTCTTTCTCTAAAAAAGATAAAGAGAACTTAATCCAAAACTTAAGTGGTGCTTTAAACAGTGTAGAAAACAAAGTTATTGTAGCTAAGATGATTGCACATTTTTACATGGCAGATCAAAACTATGGTAAAGCATTATTACAGGCAACTAAGATGAATCTTTCAGAAATAGAGCCTTACTTAAACAACTAATTAGAAAAAATATAATCTAGTAAAACCAACACGTAGAGATGAAAAAGATATTTTTAGTACTAAGCTGCCTATTATGTTTAACTCTTGTTCAAGCACAAGATGTTTTCCAACAAGCAAGAGGTGGTAACCCACAAGAATTAGAGCTTATCTTAAAGCAAGATCCAAGCTTGGTAAACCAAGTAAATCCACAAGGATTTAGTCCTTTAACTTTAGCGGTATATAACGATAATGTAGATGGGGCTGAGGTTTTGCTAAAGTATGGAGCAGAGATCAATATGCAAGATAATTCGGGTAATACTGCTTTAATGGGAGCTGTATTTAAAGGTAATCTCTCTATGGTAAAGTTTTTATTAGAACACTTCGCCCAAGTAGATATAGTAAATTATAACGGAGCTAGTGCACTTATCTTTGCAAGTACTTTTTCAAAAGCAGAAATTATAGAATTGCTATTGTCCTATAAAGCCGATAGGAGCATAGTAGATAAGTTCGGTAAGACTGCTTTAGATCATGCTATCTTGCAAGAAAACACTCAAGTTATAGAATTACTTTCTAACTAAAAGAATCTTTATAAGGTTTTTTTAAATTATAGTTGAAAGAGACTGTTTGCACTTTGTGTAGACAGTCTTTTTTTTGGTTTACTACCAAGCAATAAGGCTTTTTCCGTCTATAAGTAGCAATTTTATTATAGAAATTAGTTCTATGAACAAGAAAGGGACTTATCCTAGGCCAACACTAAGTTTAGTGGACTATACAGAGGATGTGAACCTACTAGCCGGGTCAGTTTTTTTTAAGAATTATTGTTAAAGTTTTTATAACAGAAAATAATATATTTGCTTACTTAGATGAATAATTCTATTTTCGTTGACAAATGATAAAGCAATTACACCATATTATTACTAATTTAAAGCGTTACCAATGGGTATATGCTGCAGTATTCTTGGTGTTGATTTCCTCCTGTTCTATCAAAGGTGGAATTAAAAATCTATTACACACAACTAGTGTGGAGACTTCTTTAGCTTCTGGGGTTAATTCTGGTAAATCAGGATATACTTTTGGTAATATTTCTATGGAGAATTGTAGTAAATACCAAGAGCTTGACGCTAAGATTGTAAAGAGTCAACAACTAGATTTACAGGACTTCTTACCTGTATTACTGTTTAGCGCCGCTTTATTTGGCATGCTATTTCTGTTTTATATTGCAAAAGAACAGAATCATCCAAAATACTCCGATACCCGTAAAAGAGGTTATCGCATCCCTTTATTCTTACAATACCAAAAAATCATTATTTACGCCTAGATGTTTGTTTTCACTAAGATACCCTTAGTGATTATAGAGACATTTTTGAATTAGATAATTATAGATTCTGTGTTGGAATCTACAGGAAATTACTATCGTAATATGATGAAATATATTTCGTTATCTACCCTTTGGTGGATAGCTATTACTATACCTCAAGGTGTGGTAGCTCAGCAAAGTACTTCTTTTGTATTAAGGGATTTGTGGACAGAGGTAGAGCAAAACTTCCCTGGATTACAATCCAAAACTGCTCAGGTAGAGTCAGTGGAATTAGACAAAAGAGCTACAAGGAGTAACCTATTACCTCAAATTAAATTACAAGGACAAAATAATTTTAGCACTTTAGAGCCTGCCATTGGAAGCTTTTTTGCTCAGCCAGGAACCTTCACCATTAATGGAAGCAAAACAGATAATGGTCAAAGCTCTACTACTTTTAGTACCTATGGATCTACCACTATGGAGTGGGAGGTATTTTCCTTTGGTAAAAATAGGGCAGATAATAAGTCTGCGGAGGCCTTATATCAAAAGGCAATCAGTGAGCAAGATACCTACATCTTAAGTGTTAAAAAGGAGCTCTCTCAAAGATATGTAATGTTCTTATATCAAAGGGCTAAGTTAGACTGGTCCAACAAAAATATGCAACGCCTAAAGGAAGTTACTAGCATTGCTTCTGGACTGTCTTTATCGGGTTTAAAACCTATAGCCGATAGTCTATTAGCTAGCTCTTCTTATATGCAAGCTAGAGCAGAGTACAATAAAAACCAAGGATTAGAACAAGGCTCTTTAATTAAAGTATTAGAGCTAACCAGACAAAGTGATTTACCTCATGTGGTAGATCTTCAGGTTTTTCTTAACCCTAGTTATTATCTAGCTCAAGATAAGGCTGAGGTAGATTTGAGTCATCCTATTTTAGAGGCCCTTGATAATCAGAAATCTTTTTATCAGTGGAGCGCAAAATCCCAGAGTAAAGGCTATTTACCTTCGGTAAATCTTTTAGCAGGTTATTCTGTGAGAGGATCAGGGGTAAACTCCAATGGAAATGTATCTGAAAAGTATAGCCAAGGATGGGAAAATACAGCTAATAACTACGCCTTTGGAATTGGCATTACTTGGAACTTAACCCAATTGCATACCAAGAAAATAACCTCTAGTGCACTGCAGAAAAAAGCAAAGAGTACAGATTTACTTTACAAGGAGTATTCTCAAGCTATGCAGGCAGATTTATTGGCTTTACAAGCTCAAAAGAGCCAGAGATACAAACAGCTTTTAGATACAAATAAAGCAGTGGAACAATCTACTAATGCCTATAATATGTATCTAGCTCGATATAAAAGCGGGCTTATTTCTTTAAGTGAGTTATTGCAAATCCGCTTAGTATTGGAACAAAGTGAAAATACCCACTTACAAGCTTCTATGGATTATTGGCTATTGCTTTGTAATGAAGCAGAGCTGAGCAATGATTTCTCCTATCTATTTTCTAATCTTTAATCTAAGCTAAATGAATCTTATAAAATTCGCTTTGAGAAGACCAATAACCATTATGGTCTTGGTTCTTTCCATTGTTTTTTACTCCTACCATAGTGTAAAGAATATCAATGTGGATATATTCCCAGAGGTAGAGCTTCCGGCCATTTATATCGCCATGCCATATGGGGGATTATCCCCTGCGTATATGGATGGTTTTATGGCAAATGAATTCCAAAAAGTACTCTTATTTGTAAATGGAGTTCAGGGTCTTGACTTTAAAAGTGTACAAGGATTAACTCTTATGAAGTTAACCTTTTATTCAGGAACTAATATGGCCCAGGCCGCTGGGGAAGTGTCTACTTTTACCAATCGCGCAATGGGATTCTTACCCCAGGGAGCTGTGCCGCCAATGGTGGTTCGCTTTGATGGTAGCTCACTGCCTATTGGGCAATTAGTCTTTGAGAGTGATCAAAGATCGGTAAACGATATTAAAACCCTAGTGCTTACCAAAGTAAGGCCAATGTTTGCTGAGATACCTGGTATTACTGCTCCTGCGCCTTTTGGTGGGAATAACCGTTCTATTGTGGTAAACATTGACCCTGTAGCCCTTCAGGCTAATGGACTCTCTAGTGAAGAGGTAACTATTGCAATTACTAAAAATAGTTTGCCCTCTGCAGCTGGAAATATTAGAATTGGAAATCAAAATTTAATGACTCCTTTAAACTCTATAGCTAAAGGACCAGAGGAATTTTTAAACACTCCAATTACAACTAAGGATAAGCGCACCATTTACATCAAAGATGTAGCAAGTGTAAAGGATGATGGGGATAATACTACCGGTTATGCCCTAGTTAATGGTAAAAGATCTGTCTACCTGCCTATCATTAAAAAGGCGGATGCTTCTACTTTAGATGCAGTAGAAAACTTAAGGAATTCTATCTCAAGGATAAAAGAACAATTGCCAGAGGATGTTCAAATTAGTTATGAGTTTGATCAATCCACTTATATTGAGAGATCGCTAACTAATCTTATCCACGAAGGACTTCTAGGAGCCATATTTACAGGACTTGTGATTCTACTTTTCTTAGGAGATACAAGAGGAGCGATTATAGTGGTTTTTACTATTCCTATTGCCATTTTATCTGCTGTAAGTGTTTTATACTTACTAGGACAAACCATTAATATTATGACCCTTAGTGGACTTGCTTTATCCATTGGTATTTTGGTAGATGAGGCCACGGTAACCATTGAGAATATCCACCAGCATATGGACTTAGGAAAGCCAAAACCCTTGGCTATTATAGATGCTTTGTATGAAATATCCATAGCTAAGATGCTTATTTTACTATGTATTTTGGCTGTTCTAACTCCGGCATTTATCATGAGTGGTATATCCAAAGATATGTTTATGCCATTATCCATGGCTGTTGCCTTTGCCATGATTGCCTCTTTTATTGCTTCTCAGACTTTTGTACCTATACTGGCCAATTGGATGATGAAAACAAAAAAGACAAATGTAGCCAATACTAGAAGAAAAAAGGCCTTTTTTGAAAAATTCCGTGTGAACTATTCCTTTAAAATGCGTAAATGGTCTACTAAGGCCTTGCCTTTATTTATAGGTTATGTAGTAGTGTGTGTGGCTTTAGTAGTTGCCCTTTTAAATGTGGTGGGAACCGATGTTATGCCAGTTTCTAATAATGGCGCATTCCAACTACGTATTGCTGCTAGTGATGGAAGTAGGTTAGAGGTGAGTGAGGAGTTAGTCAATAATATTACCCAAGATATAAAGGATATTACCCCAAATGGAGCGGTTAATCTTACTTCTGCATATGTTGGGATGCAACCTCCAGGGTCGCCTATTAACCCAATATTCTTATTTACCAGCGCATCACATGAATCGGTTCTACAAGTATCCATTGATCAAAATCTATATAAAGGTTCTATGGAGGATTTAAAAGAGAATATTCGCCAGCATATAGCCCAGAAATATCCCGATATAGCCTTTAATTTTGAGCCAATGGAGCTTACTGAAAAGATTATGGGCCAAGGTGCTATGACGCCAATTGAAGTAAAAGTAGGAGCAAACCAGGTTAAAAATGCCTTTGATTTTGCCAGTAAAATTGAAGAGAATTTAAAGAAGGTTTCCTATTTAAGAGATGTTCGTATAGTGGAGTCTATTTCTTATCCAACCCTGGAGATAAATGTAGACAGGCAGCTTGCAGGAGAATTTGATTTAACTATGGCTGATATTCACAAGAGTTTAGTAACAGCAACTTCTTCAACGCAGTTTAGTGATAAGAACTTATGGCTTGACCCTAGAAGCGGACTTGTATTCCAGAGCCAAGTGCAGATTCCTCAGGGAATTATGCAGTCGGAATCTCAGTTAAGAGCTCTACCTATAAAAAAAGGAAGTCTACGTCCGGTGTTGGAAGATGTAGCAACCATTAAGCATACTACAAGTCCAGGACAAATTAACCGTAAAGGGCCAAATAGATATGTAACTGTTATTGCTAATGTGTATAATAAGGATTTAGGATCAGCTTCTAAGGCAGTTAATAAGGCCATTAAAGATGCAGGAGAACCTCCTGTTGGTGCTACAATTTGGACCGAAGGTATGCTTAAATTACTTGAGGAGACTTTGGGAAATTTAGTAAGCGGTTTAGGTGTGGCAGTAATTGCTATATTTTTAATGCTATCGGCCTATTACCAGTCCTTTAAAGTACCATTAGTTATTTTGTCGGTTTTACCTGGGGTAATTGCAGGAAGTATGATTATGCTTTTTCTAACGGGTAGTACCCTTAATTTACAGTCCTATATGGGGATTATTATGTCTTTGGGAGTATCGGTTTCCAATGCGGTGTTACTGGTAAATCAAGCAGAGTATTACAGAAAGGATATGTGTCTAAAACCTGCTAATGCGGCGCGCCTTGCTGCCTCTTCCCGTTTAAGGCCTGTTTTAATGACTGCCGCAGCAATGTTTGCAGGTATGTTACCAATGGCTTTAGGTCTTGGGGATGGTGCAGAACAAGTTGCTCCACTAGCTAGAGCAGTAATCGGTGGACTTATTGCTTCCACAGTAACTATTTTATTATTAGTGCCTCATTTCTTCTCTTCTACTATGAATAGAACTTCTATAAAGAGCCCTTCATTAGATCCTTATGACCCGAAGAGTGTTTTTTATAAAGAGACGACAGACAACCATTGTTAATTTTAAAAGTTTATTTACTATGTATCCATATATATTTAAAAATATAAAACCATTACTAAGAGGCTTAGTATTACCATTTATTGCTATTGGCTTATCGAGCTGTTCTGAAAACACTTCCAAAAAAGAGGTAGAACAAGTGCAGCAAACAACAACCATTACTTACCCAACAGAAGAAATTCAGCTGATTAATCCAGTGTTTCAGATTTCATTACCAGGGGAATTAGAACCTTATGAAAAAGTGGAGATTTACGCTAAGGTTGGTGGGTTTGTGGATCGAATTTTAGTACAAACAGGAGACTATGTGAAAAAGGGGCAGCTTTTAGCTGTTTTAAAAGCCCCTGAGATGCAGCATCAGGTTTTAGCCGATCAGTCTAAAGTTGACAAGGCATTTAGTGATTATACTTATGCTAAACAAACCTATGAGAGACTGCAAGAGGCATCTTTAACTACCGGAGCTGTAGCTAGTATTGAATTAGATAGAGCTAAAGGAGCAGTGGATAGTAGTTTAGCTACTTACAACGCTCTTAAAGCAACTGCTACACAAAGTAATGAGCTGCGTGAGTATTTGAGAATTACCGCGCCTTTTGATGGGATAATTACCTCTAGAGAGGTTTCTGTGGGAGCCCTTACTAATGCTTCAGGTAATACTGCTTTATTTAAAATGGCACAAGATGATAAACTGCGTTTAGTGGTTTATTTGCCACAAAAATATTCTTCTGCATTAAAAATAGGAGCTAAAGCTAGCTTTACAGTAAGTTCTGTGCCCAATAAAGTATTTGAAGCGATAGTGTCTAGGACCTCAGGAGTGTTGAATCAAAAGGATAGATCACTCTATGTAGAAATAGACATTGACAATGTAAATAACGTTTTACATGGGGGAGATTACGCTCAGGTTAAGTTAAATTTACAAAGGGATAATCCTACTTATTGGGTAGCTACTCCAAGTATATTACACACTCAAATGGGGAGTTTCGTTTATGTAATCAATGAAGATCAAATCAAGAAAGTTAGTGTGGAGTTAGGACAAACCATGGATGCCACTACAGAAGTTTTTGCCGAATTTGATCCTTTGGACAAGGTTATTATAAAGCCAACCGAACAAATAAAACCAGGTAAGATTTCTCTTTAGATTTGTATGCTTTATCCCGATTTAAAGTTGTAACTAAGTAGATATAAGTATCCTTATAGCATTACTTAATTGGTTTTTAAAGTAAACCCCTTTTCATTTAGTGTTAAGGGGTTTTTTAGATATATTATCTGTGGTACCTAATAATAATAAACTTGAAGTAGCGATAATAAACCTATTAGGTTTATTATGCTTTCGTAGGTTTATTGTTTTGATAATCAGATGTTTTATGTTTTTTTACACTAGTGCAATTTTGATTTCTGATGTTTCTGATAAAAGTATTATCTAGTATAGTACTATATAGTTTTAAAATTATGATTATTAGTAATATATGATCTATAAATTTAATATAGCAAAGCTATCCAAGTGAAATATATGTTATTGAACAATAGATTTACGAGTAAATCTGAATGGAGTCTTTTAACGTGAGTATTTTCAGCCTTGCACAGATCATTTATTTATAATGCTAAGGATACTTTTATATTACTTCAATTGGTTTATTTGTCTGTTTATACTTTTTATATAATCAACTTTTAATTCTTCCGATAGAAAGGATTCTCTAATTAGTTTTTCTGCTTTAGGTAGCCATTTTGAGATTCGATTGAAAACAGCGCTCATTTGCTTTTTGTTAAGTTGTAATAAGGAGGCAAATTGCTCGAAATATTTTCGATTGTGATTTTTCTTTTTCCCACCTAGTAATAAAGCAATTTCTTCATCGTCTTTTGGTAGAATTATTTTTACATTTAATAAATCATATGCAGGAGCCAAAACCCACCCAGCATCCGAATGTATCATTGAAAAGTTTTTTAGATGCATATCATTGTTTCCAATAATAAAATTAAACACTGCTAACTCAAAAAAACGAAACTTGTCTAATAAAGTATGCGTGGATAATTCACCAATAGTATTTCCTAATTGTTCCATGGTACCTAGATATTTACTTTCTAGTTCTAAAATCTGCAAAAAATCAATCATATGAATTTTTGTGTTTTGAGGTGTTCGATCAATACGTTTTGTTAGATAACACAATTCACCAGATGCTAAACGTATTAATGATGAAGAGACAACGGATATTTTAAAAAATTCAGCTAATCGCATCGATAAATGCTCATTTTCGGACATTTGCTTGAATTGTTCGTTTTGTGGTTTTAGTATATAGAAACCTTCCAAGGCGTCTAAAATAGTCATCCTACCGGAAGTTCCATCTTGCAGAGCATCATTAATTACACCCATGGATAATTTTGGTTGAACTCCAGGTACAGTTACTGAGCGCTCTACTACTTCTTTTGCAAGAGAGACCATATCGCTCATTTTATAGGGTAGTACAGGAGCTATTTTTGAATCAAAGAATTTCTGAGCGCATTTTTCATGATATTCTTGTGTTGCATCTGCTTGCAACCCTTGATAACAATACAAACATTTATTCATTTTATTCTAATTTAGAGGATGAACACTTACTGCACCAATACAATTTTGACAACAAGTTAAAAGCAACCCCATGCGGTCATTTTGATTGATTTTCCAACTATCTGTAGCAATATTTAATAGCCATCCTTCAGGAATTAATCCATCGAAAAAAGCAAATAAATGTTTACTATGATAACTGTGCTTACTAACTGGCATTTGAAATGTAATAAAACGTTCTGGGAAATTTTCTATATATTCAGGTAAATATTCAAAAATATAGGTTCCTTGATCCGTTTCAGTTAAGACTCCCGCATCAACAGTATCGTATTTAATCAAAGCTTGTCGCATAATTCCTTAATATTTATAGGTCCTAAGGTATGCCCAAACATCAATAATACTTGATTAACTTTAGACATACTTAAGTTGTCTTTTCCTTGTTCTATCTTGCGAATTACAGTTAAAGCTACTCCAGCTCGTTCCGCAAATTCTTCTTGAGTAAATCCTGCTTTTTTACGTTGTTCCTTCACAAAATTTGCCAGTGATTGTTTCATAATTATATGCAATTACATTGATATTGGTCTTTGTTTTAAATTTATATGCAAATAAATATAAATAAGTTAATAATTTTTAGGCAGGTTTTATGTTGCTATTGATGTGTATTAACAGATTTGTGGAAAATGATTTCTCTATAGTCTATGGCTTTATTTCTACATAGCACATTGCTTATATCCGATGTTTTATTTATTGTGTACATATCCGAGCTGATTAGTAAGCATTTTGATCTTTCCAATATTAAAATCAGTTATATTACTATGGTGGTGTCCGTAAATCCAATAATCAATAGAATTATCTATTATTAGGTTATCTAAATCCACTGCAAAAGCTTGGTTTATTTTACTATCTCTGTATTTTTTAGGATAGTTTTGAAACGTAGGAGCATGATGCGTTACTACGATGGATGTTTTAGCGTTAGACTCTTTAAGGGACTCTTTTAAAAACGCTATATTATCTTTGTGAAGTAAATTATAGTCATCGGTTTTAAATAAACGATTATCATTTTTAATTACTTTGAAATCAAAAAGCGAGTGTTGTATCAGAAACTGTCTTTCCGGGGAGATTTCTGTTTATAAAGTAGAAAAGATTAAGCGAATCTGATCTATTTCTTTTATGGTTTTATTGAGTAAGAACACATTCTCTCTTATTTTTTCTTCAAAGCTTCCTGTCCTATTATTAATATCACTATAATAGAATTCATGATTTTCAGCAATCCAAAATGTATATTTAAAATGTTTGGAAACATAGTCGAAAAAATCTTGGTGTTGGTCTATTACAGCAAAAGGAACAATATCCCCAGCTAAAATTTTAATTTAAGCTTTTGGTTGTATTGCATTTTCAACTATATATTTTTTGTTCTCTGAGAACTCCAGATGTAAATCAGAGCAGTATTGTATTTTCATGATGTAGTTGATTATCTTTTTTTAGCCATATTTGCCCCTAAAAAAAGCAATTTATGCATAGTGTGTTTATTAAGGAAAGATAAAAATAAATTCACAAGAAAAATATAATATATTAGTAATTAGTCTTCTAGTTCCATTTGAACACGTTAATCTAGATCCTGGTTACAAGTTAAAAATAAAGAGAGAGAATCGACTTTATTTTTAGGTAGATAGTGACTTCTCCACTTATCTAAAATACGGTAGTATTTTTTATATTTGGAAAAGGAATTATCCTCTATATTTATTAAAGGTACTGCTTTTGTTATTTTCTTTGACTAATTTTTTTTTGTTTTAATCTTATTTGATATTACGCTAGTTTTGGAAGTTAAACTGCTTAAAATCAACTTTTTTTTTATTTGATCGTTATTTGATAAAGTAAAAAATAAGGCTCTGAAAAAACTCCATTTGGACAATATTTTTAAGCAAGTAAACGATCGGTGAAGGAAAGTATATATGATCAATAGCGTCCTAAATTTTTAGGACGCTATTGCTTTAATAACTACTAGTTTTCATTCGTAAGGTATTTTCACCAATGTTATAAGCATAAACAGATGCAGGAACAAATGTAAAGAGTAAATCATTGATTTCTTTAGTCCCAAGCTTATCAATGGATGTAACAAGTGAGCTTTTGAAATCGTTGGAATTGCAGAATTGAATAAGACTAGCTAATTCCTGAGGCTTTTCAAAATATCGATTACTCCATTTAATTTCAACACCCCAAAGTGGTTTAAACCTTTTATCATCCACTAATACTAAATCTACCTCACCTTGAGTTCTTCCATCTTTCCATCTAGCATAAGTTAAATCCAAATTCTCTCTGTGCATCCATTGGGATAAGATTGCTGTTTCTACCATATTACCCATTTCGCTATCTGTTGCTTTTACTGGTGAAAACAAGGCAGTTCTAAGCGATGGGTTAGTTAAATATACTTTAAAACTAGTAACCCTCTTCAATCTTTTAGCATTTATATCTACTTTATTTAGTACTTTAATTAGAAAGGCTGCCTCTAGATATTCAAGATATTTTTTTAAGATGTCTTTTTGAATACCACTGTCTTTTGCCATAGCTTCATAAGAGAATTCGTTTCCTGTATTATAAGCAATATAGGTGAAAAAGCGATTGAGCTCTTGTACATCTTTTATGCCATACAAACTAGGTAAGTCCCTTAATAATACTTTGTCTACGATATCACTTTTGACATATCTACCCATATCTTTTTGGATCTTTTCTGAAAGTACAACCTCAGGGTAGCCACCAAAATTTAAATATTGTAAAAACTCATCATTTAATTCATCTATATTCAAGGGTAAGCAATAGGGGATTTGAATTTCTCCATAGGTAATGTTACCTTGTGTAATTAAATGGTCTCTGTTTTTAAGGTGGATAAATTCTTGAAAGGTTAAAGGAGGGAGCATAAAATCTGTAAATCTTCCTGCACCACTTTCTGTACTATGCCATTTTAAAGCGGCTGCGGCTGAACCTGACACGATAAATTTGGTATTAGGGTAGGTATCAACCAAAACCTTTAAATGACGTTCCCAGTCCTTTAGATATTGTATCTCATCAAAAAAAACAAAGCAATTTTCAAGATTTTCCGCTTTTACAGATTCTTTGCATAAGTCCAGAATTTCTTGTAAACTTAGATTAACATAAATAGGGTTATCAATTCCAACAAAAAAGATACGTTGTGGATTAATATTCTCTTTGATTAATTGATCAATGGTATGGAACATCATTACAGTTTTACCTACACGTCTAGGTCCCATCAAGACGACAGCCCTTCGGATATCCGTTTCTTTTACAAAAGGGTAAAATAAATCAAAATATAAACGTTTCGACATTTCTTTGTAGATAGTAGGAATTTGGTTGGTTAACCACCAAGGATTTTCATACTGTAAACGTTCAATAATTTTTTCTGTAGGAATAAGCCTATTTTCTCTCATAAAAAACATTATTTGTACAAATATAGTGAAAATAAGGGTATTTTTAAATGCTTATTTTTACATATTTGTATCATTTAAGCTTTTTTTTCTCTTTTTATCCCTCTAAATAAGATTAAGGATTTAAAGTCTTTTGCTTTTAATCCGTATTTAATTAATCGATAATCAATATACCTTAAATCAACACTACGCTTGTCAAACATCAAAACTACCTTTGTTTGACGTCAACATTTTTGATGATATGTTGATGTTTGAATTCAAAGGTGTTGGAGCTAAGCATCAATTTTTTTTACTTTTTGTTGATGTAATTCAGCAATAATGTTGTGTATTAGCATCAACTAATCAAGTAAAATAGTGATGAACAACATTAATTATGGGTAGTAAATAAAGGAATTCCATTAGTATAAAAGAGTTTGAAATGAATCGAGAAAATCCTTTTTTAAAGGAAGCAGTAGAGCAATTTCCAAAATGCTTTCGAGAGATAAAGAAACACTCTTGAAAATATACTTTGTACAAATAATTATTTTTTCGCATCCTCAATAGAGCAGGGGATCTTTGATGACAATGATTTTAAAAGATTATTTTTTGAATATGTACTCGATACAAATAAAGCTATTGCTTGGGTAAATGGCAAAGGAATTATTAGGACTCATGCAATGATAAACGATCGAAGAACAAGGATTAAAATAGACAGGATATTAAACCAAACATTATCTACATATAATTAATGATATCTTTTTTTATTACCTACATCAATACTATTAATTTTTTTTATGAAAAAAACCCATAGAAAAGGAAATAGAAACATTAATATGGTATTTAAAAAAGAGATTCTCTGTTTTGAATTAGCAATTTGATATCCTAATGTCAAATTGCTAATTAGTCAAAATAAAGCCATAGTTATTGCAAAATATTTCATATCCATTATAATTAATTAAAAATTAAACATAATTTAAAGCTAAATTTAATACGAAAATTTTTATAAAAAAACGATAAATCCCTCTTCCGAATTTATGAAGTGGGTAAGTTCCTATTTTGTTTCTTTATCTCTCGAAAGCATTTTGGAAAAGCTTGCAAAAAACGCTTGTTTTTGAGGTATAATAAGAAATTAAGAAGTAAAACGAGTAAAGATTATTTTTTATATGTGTTTTTAGAAAAAATAGTAGCCCCATATGCAATAAGTGATTGATGTAAAACAAAGTTCGATATATTGTAAAGTTTAAAAGTGGCTATTTCAAGGGATAGTTCACAAGGGGTCAAAGCGGTAATTTTACTTTTATATTTTGAAAGGTCTCTCTTTTGTAATTTACCCTATCTATAGGGGGAGCAATAAGAGGACTATGCAAAACTAAATGTGCAGATTATGAAACTATTACAGCTATTACTCTTAGGTATACTTTCTTTTAGTTGTCAAAAGCAAGGGGCTAGTGAGATTGACCTTAAGTTTGAAAACGGAAGCATAGACTGGGTACCCTTTTTAAAAAAGGATGGTAGTTATATTTATGTAGATAAAGAAGGTAATCACAAGATAGACAAATCCTTTGTGTTTGCGCAGCCATTTCTATCCTCGGGACATGCCTTAGTACTCGATGATATAGGCAATCAAGGTGTTATAGATTCACTAGGTAATTTAGTAGATCCTTTTAGTGAGCATAGTAAATATTTATGGCAAGTTAGTGGGGTCACTCTACTATTTAAGTATAGAGAGTTTGAAAAGAAGCTTCCTTTCTATAAGTGGGATTTTAATATTCTGTCCTCTTCCATTAAAAAGACTGCTACTTATATGCAGGTAAATTTAGAGGTGATAGAAACAGGACAAGTATTAGTAGATACTTCTTATGATTACTTCAACTCTTCTAGTAGTCCTGTAGATATAGAAGTGATAGATAAAAAAGATATCCTGGTCGATGGTAGTTTATATACTTTTAAAAATGGGCGTTTTTCAAAAGTGAAAAAGAGCATAGAGAGGGCTTTATCTAATGATAAATACATTGTATCTAAAGGTAAAGAATTTGCCTTCTACGATGCCTCTCAAGACAAAGAAGTGATAACCAATTTAGTACCACAAGAGACTATTAGCTTTGAATATAAAGGGAATACCATTGTACTGGATTCTTTGCACAAAGAGAGATTTGCAAGTTTGCCTAAAGTCCTGCAGGATACAAAAACAAAACAAACCTATCTCTATCCTAAATATGATAAGCCTTTACCTCAAACTATACAAAGCGCAACAAAAGAGCAATTGGACTTCTTAACCAAAAGCCAGCTCGTACTTTCTATTTTCGATACTCCTTATTTTTTAGTTGGGCGTTTTAATTACCACCACGATATATGGGCATATGATTTTATATATCTAGATCAAAAGGGAAAGCTATTAAATAGTATTGAGCCTAATTCCTTTTATGTAGTAGATCAGATAGGAAGACTTATTTGGCCAACCAAGTTTGATTTATTGAGTAGTCAAGAATTGGAGGAACCTAGTTCTATTGGTACAATATATAGAGTAGGTGAGGGTAGTCCCTTGTATATAGTCAGTAAGAAAGAACAAGATCAGGAGTTTTTAAGAGGAATCTGGAATACAAAGACCAAAACCTGGGAGGTTTTGCCTTTATACTGGGAGATTGAAAGTTTGGATAGTGAAAAAGGAGTATTTGGTTTACAAAAAGGCAAAGATGATCCCTTTTTTCTATATGATAGTTCAAGTAGATATATAGAGCAAAACAGTGGGTATAGTAGAATGCAGTCCAGTGGTCTTGTAGTACCAACTCAGCCGATACAAAAAGCTTACTATATGGATTTTATCAATAAGATTAGCTATAAAGAGTAAAGAAAGAATTTGTTTTCTATCCCTTCAACTACCATTTTAATTTATTTACAATGGTAGTTTTTCGCTTTCTTTGAACATTGACAATAGATAAAAACAACTCTAAGTGTTTTACTTTATGATAGTTTTGTTTTGAGTATTTGGATTTATATGTGGTTTATGTTGTAAAATGTACTAAATTTATGGATAATTGATTGTAATTTATGGAAAATAAGTGCGATTAATTGTATTGTGATATTTGTGTAATCGTTAATTTTATGAAAATATTTCTGCGATAAAAAACACATGTATCAACTGTAGTTTAAGTATAAATCAATTTTGATCCATTTATAATGAAAAAAATTTACTCTTTTCTAACCTTGATTTTATTATTGAGCTCCACTTTGCTCTATTCTCAGAATCGACCTGTAACTATATTACCTCAAAACGGTAGGGTTTATGTAAAACCAGATGCCTCTGGCAATGGGAGCTCTTGGGATAAAGCGGCAAATTTGGCCGATGCCTTAAAGTTCTTAGAGGGAAAAACCGCAAAATATGAAATTTGGGTTGCCAAAGGTACCCATAAGCCTTATTTTGATGCTCGTGGTTATGACATTAATCCAAATCGTTACTCTAGTTTTACCATTACTGGAAATATGCGTATTTATGGTGGATTTAATGGGGATGAAACACAGTTAGATCAAAGGGATTCCTATAATAATGTTACCATATTAAGTGGAGACTTTAACGACACTACAATTGTTAGTGGTACGGAAAATAACATGAAAATACAAGGTAATGATAACAATGCATTGCGCGTTTTAAATCTTTTTGTTCAAGATGAGATTCTAATTGATGGAGTTACTATTTTCGGTGGTAACGCAAGTTTGACCTCTATTAATACAGTACAAGGTATATCAATGAGATTTGATAGTGGTGGCGCAGCTTTCTTGGGTAATTATAATGGGGCTACTAAAGGAAAGATTGTTTTCAATAATGTTATTTTTCATGCCAATCAGTCTTTAAGTAATGGAGGAGTTTTATCCACTAGATCAGTTAGCGGAGGGGCAGCTTTAACCCCAGATAACCAAGTATACCTTGTAAGTAGTTTATTGTATCAAAATTATTCCAAAGCAGATGGAGGGGCATTGGAAATTACTCCACAAAGGCAACTCTTTCTACAAAATGTTACAATTTCAGATAATCTAGCAGAAAATAGAGCAGGAGCTTTATTCTTTAATGAAAATGGAGAAAACGCTGCTTATACATCAGATTTATTAAGTAATATTATTTTCTATAATTATGCCAAGAAAAGTAACCCTTCTTATTTTTATTCTGGTAGTGGAAATTTTTTTGGGCAATCTTACATACAGAAAAATTCTATTTATGATGGTTCATATAATATGGGAAAGGAAAATATAGGGGTTTTTAGCTATGGTGTTGATTTATATAAAGATAATCCCTGGGGTTTTCCCTATTATTCATTAATTGCAGGTACTTCTAATAATAGATTTACCACCTCAGGTAATACAATAGCTTATAATAAAATTGTTTCTGAGTTCGGGATAGATGGTAAGGATTTAGGGGGTAATATACGATATAACAAGAGTAAAAATATTATGGGAGCATATCAATATTTTTGCCAATATGTTGTTCCACCAATTGTGGAAACCACTTCTTTTGTTTATGGGCTTAATGAAAAGTCTGCTCCTTTGGTGGCCTATCCAAGCGGAACTTCAAGTGAATTGCATTGGTTTAATCAAGGAAGCGATGGTAAGATAGATTATAATTCACCTATAAAAGATAAAGAATTACCAATTGTGCCTAGTACTAGTAACGCTGGAGTTACTAAGTATTTTGTGGTTAGTTCTGATTCTGGTGGATGTGAAAGTGAACCTATAGAATTTACAGTAACGGTAAAAGAACAATTAATTAAAGTTTCCGCCAATAATATATCCAAATATTACGCAGAACAGGATCCTGAATTGACATTCACAACACATATTTTTGATACCCAGACAACACAAACAAGCGACTCTTTATCCGAAAGTGTAAAACAAGTTAATTTTGAAATTATAGGAAGTCTAGAAAGGGAACCTGGAGAGAATGTACAAGAGTATATTATTAGCCAAGGAAGTCTAGCTTTGTCTCCAGCAACAAGTGATTATGAACTATTACTTATCCCAGGTATATTTACTATTGCTCCTGGTGAGGTTAAAATTGTGCCTAAAAATTATTCCAAAAACTTTGGCCAACAAGATCCCTCTAGTTTTGAGTACACAATAAGTAAAGTCAATGGTGTTGTAGAACAAGAAGCTGTAAGTGGTGCACTACAAAGAGAACCTGGAGAGAATGTGGGTAAATATTCTTATAATGCGAAAAACCTATATAGCTCTAAGGGTAGTAATGGAGTTGATAATTATACCTTTACTTTAGATACTAGCCAGAAATTTGAAATATTGCCTCTTGAAGTAGTTATTACACCTATTGGTAATTTAGCTAAAACTTATGGGCAAGAGGATCCTGAATTAAGCTATAGCGTTAATCAAATTGGTTCAGAATTAACTCTACCTACAGACTTATTACAAAGAGAGCCTGGAGAAAATGCAGGTGACTATAACTTTGTTTTAAAAGAAGGTTTTTCTATGGAAAATATTACATTTAAAGTAGATACTACCTCAAAGTTTACCATTAATCCAGCGCCTTTAAGTATTAAAGCTACAGACCTTAGTAAATATTATGGGCAAAACGACCCTGAGTTAACATATACTATTACACAGGGTGAGCTGTTTTTTGGAGATACTCTTCAAGGTAAACTTTCAAGAGAAACTGGACAAGACGCAGGAAATTATAATATTTCTAAAGCAGGATTAACTATAATAAATACTGGAGTAAATGTAGAAAGTAATTATACAGTCAACTTTGAAAATGGTACACTAACCATTGAGCCAGAAAAGCTGTTAATCACTGCTGAAGCTAAGAGTAAAGTCTTTAATACCCCAGATCCTGTTTTAACTTATAAAGTTGATGGTACTTTATACAATCAAGACAGCCTTCAGGGAGAGTTAATTAGAGTTTCCGGGGAAAATGTAGGAACTTATGCCATTGAGATAGGTAGTCTTCTTGCTCCTTCTTCCAATTACCATTTAGCATTCGAAGGAGCCAATTTGCAGATCTTAGCTGCTAGTTTTGAAAATTTGGAGCTAAATACTCAAAATTTCACCTATGATGGGCAAACGCATACTTTGGAAGTAGAGGGTGATTTGCCACTTGGTACAACAGTGACATACAGCTATGGAAAAATTGATATCACAGTTCCTAGTGTAAATCCGCCTTCAGAGGTAGGTACTTATACGGTTAAAGCTACTGTTCAAAATCCAAATTATATTCCTTTGGAATTAACGGCTCAGATGGAAATTACTAAGGCAGATATAACTGATATAGAGTTAAAAGGAGAAACTTTCCCATATGATGGGAACTCTAAATCTTTATTAGTAACAGGAAACACTGCCCAGGATAATGTTACTTACCAAGGTAACGATCAAGTAAATGTAGGAGTATATAAGGTAGAGGCTACTGTTACTAGGAATAATAACTTTAATACTCTTACTCTAGAAGCTGACTTAGAAATTACCCCTGTAGATTTACAAGGATTGACTTTTAATGATGTAAGTGTAACTTATACAGGTACACCTATAAGCATGCAGGTCAACGGAGCCTTATCAAGCGATCAGGTAACCTATACCTACACCCAAAAAGGAATAGAGGTGACCCCAGTAAATCCTGGAGTATATCAGGCTAAGGCAACAGTAACAAGGGATGAAAATCACAATGTTTGGAGTGATACTGCTACTTTAACAATCACGCCAAAAAATATAGATGGGGAAGTTTTCTTACAAGGTAGAGTGGTGACTTATGATGGGCAAGGCCATGGTTTAGAATTTACAGGTGATCTTCCAGATAATCCACAATCAAGCTTTACTTATACCAATGTATTAGATCAGAGTTCTACTACTAATCAAATGCCAGTAAATGCAGGTACTTATAATGTAGTAGGAACATTAGAAGGAGACAATGTTGCACAAGTTACCAAGAGTGCTACTTTAGTGATTGAAAAAGCAGATATAGGAGGTTTATCTATTAAAGGACGTTCAGAAGACTATGAAGGGACTCCCTTGTGTTTAACACTAGATGGAAGTGAATCTACAGATCAAATAACAAGCATATATACAAGTAGCAATGGATATACCTCAGTAGATTGTCCTGTAGATGTGGGTGTTTATACTTTGACTTCTACTGTGTATAGAAATGAAAATTATAATACAGCTACTGTAAAAGGGACATTAGAGATTTTACCTGCTCCAATTACAGGGGTGTATTTCAATGACCAGAGTTTTGTCTATGATGGAGAAATGCAGACTATTGCCTTTACAGGAAATGTACCTTCAAGTGCTACAGCAAGCTTTTCTTATAAGGATAGCAATAATAATCCAATGAATAATGCACCTATTTATGTTGGTGTATATAATGTAGAGGGGGTTTTAGACAATGGACCCAATTATATTACTTTGAAAAAGAGTGCTAAAATAACTATTACAAAAGCTCCATTAACTGTCAGGGCTAATGATAAGACAAGTATTTATGGACAAGATAAACCTGAGTTAGACTACACCATAACACAGGGTAAACTAGGACAAGCAGATCAGTTAATTGGTAATCTACAAAGCGAATCTAGTTTAGATGCAGGGGATTATCCAATTACCCAAGGGACTTTACATATTTATAATAAAGGTGTTTTAGTAGAGAGCAATTATGATTTTACTTTCATAGGAGCAAACTACACTATAAAAAAAGCTAGTGTACAAATTAACGCTACTCCAAGTAGTAAAGTTTATAGTGCTAATGATCCTTTGCTTACTTACACTCAAATAGGAGAGGTATATTATCAAGATAGTATTCAAGGAGAGTTACAAAGAAATCCTGGGGAAGACATTGGAGATTATGAAATTATTCAAGGTGATTTGAGCCTACCAGAGCAAAACTATGATCTAACTTTTATTGGATCTACTTTTTCTATTTTACCTGCTAGCATTATAGGAGTAAGCTTAGAAGAGGATAGTTTTATTTATGATGGAGCTGCCAAAGGTTTACAAATTAAGGGGACATTGCCTTCTGAAAATAGTAAGGTGGTATACCAGTACAGACAAAACGATAAGTTAATAAATTCGCCTACAGATGCAGGTGTGTATAAGGCAAGCGCTATAATAAGTGATCCTAACTATACTACTTTAACCTTAGAGGCGGATATGACCATTACACCTGCTGAAATTACAGGTGTGGAGCTTAAAGACCAAACCTTCCAATATGATGGAAGTAAGAAATCCTTAGAGGTAAGTGGTAATGTATTAACGGGAGATAATATTACTTATCAAAATAATAGTTTAACAGATGTTGGACAAGTAGATGTAGTGGCATTAGTAAAGCGCAATGAAAATTATAAAGACAAAACACTTTCTGGGGTTTTAAAAGTTGAACAAGCGCCTATTACAGGTTTGAGCTTTAATGATCAGGAGGTTACTTATACTGGAGAGAATATTAAGATTTTTGTAAAAGGAACTACTGCGGAAGATGATGTAGAATATGTATATAAAAAGGATGGAAATACGGTAACAGAAAGTATTTTACCGGGAATATATACCGTAGAGGCAAGTGTTACAAGAAACCCGAATTACTTAACTTGGGAAAAAACAGCTACTCTTATTATTAAGAATGCATCTAGTGATGATAAAGTATACCTAGATAGTAAGGAAGAAACCTATAATGGCAAGCCTCACTTTTTAGAAGTTAGTGGTCAGATTCCTCCAGGGGCAGATATTACTTATATTTATAAAGATAGTAAGGGGAATGAAGTACATGGAGGCGCTATAGCTGCAGGTGTTTATAAGGTTAGCGCTAAAGTTGTTGCCCAAGGTTATAATGATATTAATCTAGATGCAACACTAACTATATTACAAGCACCTATTGAAGGAGTAGATATTGTAGATTCTGAAGAGAATTATGAGGGAGTTCCTTTGTGTTTGGAAGTAATAGGTTACTTACCAACAGATACTCTAACTTTAGTTTATACCGATCAAAATGGTGTTAGCTCTTCAGAATGTCCTATTAACGTAGGTGTATATACTTTAGAGGTTACTGTATATCGAAATGAGAACTACTTAACACAAACAGTTAAGGGGACTCTTACTATTTTACCAGCCCCAATAGAGGATGTAGCACTAAACAATAGCTCAAGAGTATATAACTCTAGTGAGCAAACTATTGTATTTACAGGAAGTATCCCACAGGGTAGTCGAGTAAATTACCAATATTTTGATTCTAATAATCAACAAATGAATCACAATCCAATTAATGTTGGTACCTACAAAGTACAGGGAGTTATAGATAATGGAGCAAACTATGAGGTTTTAAACAAGGAAGCTACCTTGACTATTACAAAGGCTCCACTTAAAATCAAAGCAAATAATCAAAGCGTACAGTATGGATTACCAGATCCTACTTTAACTTATACTGTAGATGGTATCATAGGAAGTAATGATCAAATACAGGGTAGTTTAGCTAGAGAGGTGGGAACAAAGGTTGGCGATTATGCTATTTTAAAAGGAACTTTAACGATAAAAAGAAATAATATTGATGTCATAGGTAATTATGATTTTTCCTTTGAACCAGGTGTTTTAAATATATTTAAAGCTCCACTGAAAATAACAGCAGACCCACAAACTAAAATGTATGGACAAGTAGATCCTGTACTTAGTTATACTTTAAGTAGTGATTTGTATTACCAGGATACTATAGAAGGAAAGTTAACAAGAAAAGAAGGGGAAGACGTTGGGGAGTATGCTATTTCTGCAGGTACTTTGTCTAGTAGCGCCTCCTCCAATTATGACTATATGTTTATTCCAAATGTACTTACAATTACCCCTGGAACAACTATTCCAGGAGTTAGTCTTACATCCCAGTCCTTTGTTTATGATGGAGAAGGTAAAAAACTTGAAATTACAGGAGCTCTTCCTAGTGATCAAAGTGGGGTAGAATATATTTATACCTTAAATGGCATTGTTGTACAAGAGGCTATTAATGCTGGGGAGTATCAGGTAGAGGCAATAATAAGTGATCCAAACTATGAGTCTTTAACTTTAGAAGCTAATCTAATTATAACTAAAGCACAAATACCTAATGTAGAACTTCCTAGTCAAGAATTTACCTATGATGGTACCCAAAAGAATCTTACCGTTATAAATGATTTATCTACAGATGATGTTAGCTATGAAAATAATTCTCGCACAGATGCCGGTGAGCAAACTGTACAGGCAACAGTAGAGCGTAATGAGAATTACGAGATTAAGGAATTAACGGGAATTTTAACTATAGCCAAGGCTAATGTTACAGGAGTTACTTTTACTGATCATACAGCTACTTATACTGGAAAGGCAATTACCCTAGAGGTACAAGGAGATTTACCTACAGATAATCCTACTTATGTTTATACATTCAAAGATGTAAATGGGCAAGAATCAGTAGTTACAGAAGCAATTAATGTTGGTACTTATAGTGTAAAAGCCACCATTGATAGAGGAAGCAATTATAACCTATGGAGTGAAATAGCTACTCTTAGCATTGAGCCTGTGGATGGAAGTGAGACTTTGTTTTTAGATCCCCAGACATTTACTTATGATGGAAATCCACACGAGTTGGAAGTTACAGGTGAAATCCCGATTAATGCTTTTATTGACTATACCTATAGCGATAGTAATGGGGTTGAAGTTGTTGAAGGACCTATTGATGCTGGGACTTACCAAGTAGAAGCCATAATTCTAGCACCAGGATTTACTACATTAACTTTATCTAGCACCTTGACTATTGATCCTGCTCCTATTCAAGGGGTGGATGTCATTGATAGTGAGGAGCTCTATGAAGGCAAATCAATTTGCTTAAAGATAGATGGCTTACTAGAGGGGGATGAAGTTGAAAGGCTTTACACAGGTCCAAATGGATATAGTTCAGTAGACTGTCCTACAGATGTTGGCCAGTACACTTTGACTGTTACTGTTAATAGAGGACCAAATTACCAGGTAGGAGTGTTTCAAGGAACATTAAATATTACTCCAGCTCCTATTGATGACGTGACTTTAAGTGATGCTACTTTTGTGTACAATAAACAAGGCCAAAGTATTTTGGTTGACGGAGATGTTTCTACAGATCAGGTTACTTATACTTATTTTGTAGGTGATGCTGATACTTCTGATGATAATAATGCATTAGAAGGGGCACCAGTTAATGTTGGAACATATATAGTAAGGGCTTTAGTAGATAAGGGAAGTAATTACCAAGATTTAACTCTAGAGGCTCAAATGGTTATTACCCCAGCTCCAGTTCATGTTTGGGCAACAGCTTCTAGTAAAGTTTATGGAGATAACGATCCTGCGTTTTATAGTTATACTTCTGAAGGTTTAATGCAAGGAGATAGTTTTACAGGTGAATTAAGCCGTGTACCTGGAGAGAATGCTGGAGTGTATGCAATTCTGCAAAGTAACTTAACTGCTGGAGATAATTATAATTTAACTTACAGCCAGGCTAATTTTACCATCCAAAAAGCACCTTTAAAGGTTATAGTGAGTCCTCAAGGAAAAGTCTATGGAGAGCAAGACCCTTATGCCTTGAGGTATACTATTTCAGGAAGATTACCTAGTCATTCAATTCAAGTGTCTTTAGAAAGAGCACAAGGAGAAGATGTAGGTGAATATCCTATTACTTTAAAAGAAATAGTTGAAGCAGATAACTATACGGTAGATTATCAAGGAGAAAATTTTACTATTACACCAGCTGAATTAACTATCACTGCCAATGCGAAAAATAAAATATATGGACAGGTAGATCCAGAGTTAGATTATAGCGTTTCTGGTTTTGTTCGTGGAGATACCGATGATATATTAGAAGGAAGTTTAACCAGAAATCCTGGTAAGCCAAAAGGAGTATATCCTATTAATCGAGGAACTGTAGCATTAGTTGAAGGAAATGATAACTATGAAATCAATTACATAGGTAATAATTTAGTGATAGGAGCAGCTAAACTTATTGTTACACCTATGGCTTCCTCTAAAATTTATGGACAAGAGGATAAAGAGTTTTTATATAAAGTAGAAGGATTACAATACAATGAGCTAGCTAGCCAGGTATTTACAGGAGCTTTATCTAGAGAGCAAAATCAGGATGTAGGGGATTATCCTATACTTCAAGGAACTTTAGAGCCTAATGCTAACTATGAAGTAGACGAATTTAATCCTGCTTTATTTACTATTTCACCTGCTACTTTAGAAATAAAGGCAGTGGATCAAAATATGACTTATGGTCAAACTATTCCTGAGTTAACCTATCAGGCAAGGGGATGGCAGTATAATGATTCTAGCCAAAATGTACTTAGTGGGCAGTTAAGTGTAGAAGAGACTGCTAATCCATTACAATCTACTATTATACAAGGATCTTTAGTTTCAAATAATAATTATACTATCGATTTTAGTAGTGGTATTTTAAGGATCAATGCTGCAGAGTTAAAGGTTACAGCTAATAATAAAAGTGTAGTCTACGGAGCTTCGGAAGAGTCTTTAGATTATACGGTACAAGGATTAGTAAATGGGGACACAAAAGAAGTAGTATCTGGTGAATTAGTAAGAGAAAAAGGAGATGATGCTCGTAGTTATGTAATTTCAAGAGGTAGTCTTGAAAGTGCGCCGTATTATTCTATTTCGTTTACTCCGGGTACTTATACCATTACTCCGGCTCCTTTGACCATTAGTGCTAAGCCAGCACAAAAAACATATGGACAAAACGATCCAGTGCTTTCCTTTAGTGTTGAAGGCTTAGTAAACCAGCAAGAGCCAAAAGATGCTTTACAAGGTGTTTTAACTAGAGTAGAAGGCGAAGACGTTGGCTCTTATGCTATTGGAAAAGACCACTTATACTCTAATGAAAACTATAGCATTACTACTTTTAATTCTAATGTATTAACTATTACAAAAGCTGAATTAACTGTGAAAGCGGATAATGTAAGTAAGGAGTTTGGTCAGAATGATCCGGCATTTACCTACCAGGTAGATGGTTTACAATTGGATGATTCCTCTCAAGATGTATTAAAAGGTGAGCTTTCTCGTGAACCAGGAGAAGCTCTAGGGGATCATACTATCACTCAAGGTACTTTAGAGGATGTAACGGGTAATTATACCATTGACTATACCCCTGGTATATTGAGTATTACTCCAGGTGTTTTAACCGTTAAAGCCGATGATGTTACTTTAACTTATGGAACAGAGCCTGTTAATCTACCTTATAGTGTTTCTGGTCTTTTACCTGGACAAGAAGCAAATAGTGTATTAAGTGGTAGTTTATCTTCGCAGGATAAGCCAGAGGTAGGATCTCATGTAATTGAGCAAGGAAGTCTTACATCTGATCCAAACTATACTATAGTCTTTGAACCAGGTGAGCTAACCGTAGAGCCAAAAGGCTTAGTAATTACTGCCGATAACCATACTAAAGTATACGGACAAGCCGATAAGGCTTTTACTTACCAAGTAGAAGGATTAGTTTATGATGAGACTAAAGAAGAAATAGTAAAAGGAGTTCTTACAAGAGATTCTGGGCCAGATGTTGGACAGTATATTATTCATGGAGATGAGTTGGTGGTAAATAAAAACTATACTATCCAAAAGTACGTGGAGGGTAAATTAACGATTACTCCTGCGCCTTTAAAGGTATGGGCAGAGGATAAAACAAGCCCTTATGCTCAAAATAAACCACCTTTAACCTATGGGTATAATAAAGAGGATTTAGTTAACCAGGATATCATCGGAGATGTGATTTATGGAAGTTTAAAGAATGTTACCCAAACAAATGTTGGTACCTATCCAATTGAGCAAGGAACTCTAAAAAGTAATAAAAACTATACGATGAGTTTCACAAATGGTAAATTTACCATTACACCACTACAGTTAAAAGTAGAGGCTCAAAATACAGGTAAGATATTCGGGGAAAAAGATCCTGAATTGAACTATTTAGCCACAGGCTTTGCTAGTGGAGATTCAGAAGGTAATGTGTTAGAAGGAGCTCTAGCTAGAGAGTCTGGAGAAGACATAGGTGAGTATGCTATTTTGCAAGGCAGTTTAAAAAGCAATGCTAATTATATTATTGCTTTTGAAAAAGGGGAGTTTCATATCACCGAAAAACAAGTAACTGTTTTAGCAGATGCTCAAAGTAAAGTGTATGGACAAGGTGATCCGGAGCTAACTTATGTCATTACAGGATTACAGCCTGGAGACTCTGTAACTGGAAAATTAGAAAGAGAAGAAGGGGAGAATGTAGGAACATACAAAATTGTACGAGGAACCTTAGAGGTAGAAAGTAACTATTCTCTAGTATTTATTGAAGATGACTTTGACATTACTGCAGCTGAACTAACTGTAGTGGCTGATTCGGTTACAAAACTGTATGCAAATACGGACCCTGTTTTAACCTACACAGTAGAAGGATTCCAAAATGGAGATACAAAAGCGATTTTAACGGGTAATTTAGAAAGGGAAGGCAATAGAGATGTTGGGGTGTACTTTATAGAACAAGGAACTTTAAGTGCGGGAGACAATTACAGTATTTCTTTTACCCATAGTACCTTTACTATCTTAAAAAGTCCTCTTTACATACACGCTATTGCCCATGGTAAGGTATATGGACAAGTAGATCCTGTTTTAGATTATCAGTACCAAGGAGTAGCTTCATGGGATAAAGTAGATGAGGTACTTAAAGGAAAGTTAACTAGAAAAAAAGGAGAAGATGTAGGGGAATATTCTATTTTAGAAGGTAGTTTAGAAACCTCAGATAACTATGAGTTGAAATTTGATCCTGCTACTTTTACTATTGAAAGTAAAGAGCTGGTTATTTCTGCCATTGCTGCTCAAAAGGTGTATGGCCAGAACGACCCTGTATTAAAATACAACACCCAAGGATTAGTTTTCAACCAAACTCCGAAGGAGGTATTAACTGGTGATATTAAAAGAGAAGAAGGAGAGGATGTTGGAAAATATTCTATTTTGAAAGGAGACTTATCTTCTAATAACAACTATTATATCACCTATAAGCCAGCAGACTTTACTATTACACAAAGTAAGTTGATTGTTTCTGCAAACCCTCAGACGAAGACCTACGCGGATGCAGATCCAATATTGGATTATACAGTAGAAGGATTACAAAACCAGCAGGGCCAAGAGACTGTATTTACAGGTAGTTTAAGCCGTCAAGAAGGAGAAAATGTAGGGAAGTATTCTATTGTACAAGGAGATTTAGAAGCTAATGGAAATTACTCTTTTGAGTTTGTACCTTCGGTTTTAAATATTAACCCTGCTGCTCTAACTCTAGAGGTTAAGCCGGATTCAAAAGTGTATGGTTCACCAGATCCGAGTATTCAGTATACTGTAACGGGATTAAAAGCGAACGATAAACAAGTAGATGTTTTAAAAGGATCTTTATATAGACAAGCAGGAGAGAATGTAGGAGACTACCCTATTTTAGAGGATAAGCTAGTAGTGGATAAGAATTACTACTTAGATTTCAAGGGTGCTGATTTAAGTATTACCCCTGCTGAGTTAGTTGTTTCTGCAGTGGCTAAGACTAAAGTGTATGGTTCAATAGATCCAGGGTTAACTTACCTTGTGAGCGGTTTGACAAATAAAGATAAACAAACCCAAGTTTTAAGTGGAGGGCTAGAAAGAGAGCCTGGTCAACAGGTAAATGTTTATAATATTTTAATAGGTAGTTTAAAAGCAACTCCTAACTATAAACTTGTTTATAAGTCTAATACCTTCGAGATTACGCCTAAGAAGCTAATAGTTGAGGCCAATAATCAAAGTAAAGTATTCGATACTGAAGATCCTATATTGACTTTTGAAACCCATGGCTTTGAATATAGTGACTCCACTTTAAGTGTTCTTCATGGATCTTTGGAAAGAGATCCAGGAGAAGTAATAGATCAGTACGCTATACGTCAAGGTAGTTTAGGAGCTAATGCCAACTATATTATTGATTATTTACCAGGTGTGTTTTATATCACTCCAAATGAAATTACCGTAACGGCTAATGCGGCTTATAAAGTTTATGGACAACAGGAGCCTGTGTTATCTTATTCGATTTCAGGTATAACTAAAAACGATGCATTAGTAGGTGAGTTAACTAGAGAACAGGCTAATAGCCCTGCAGGAGAAAATGTTGGTAGATATGTTATTACCCAAGGGACCTTAGTCTCTAGAGAAGGTAATAAAGTGACCTTCATAGAAGACTATCTAGATATTGTACCTGCGGAATTAACCATTGTTGCAGATGCTCAAAGCCAAGTATATGGACAAACGGATAAGCAATTGTCTTTCCAAGTACAAGGGCTTGAAAATGGGGATACAGAAAGTGTAATTACAGGTAGTTTAGAAAGAGAACCAGGCCTTGAAATTGGAACCTATTTAATTGAAAAAGGAAGTATTAATCCTGGGAACAATTACACTTTTGAGTACTCTTCGAATTATCTAACTATTACAAAAGCTGCTTTAACCATACAAGCAGATGGTCAAAGTAAAATGTATGGACAGGCAGATCCTATTCTTACTTATAAAGCCGACGGATTAGTATATCAGGATACATTAGAGGGTAATCTAACCCGTGTAAGAGGAAATGATGTTGGGGAGTATTCTATTTTACAAGGATCATTGGTTGCTAATAATAACTATGACCTGACTTACCAAGGGGCTAAGTTGTTGATTAATCCTGCAAGTTTGAAAATTGTAGTGGATCATCAAACTAAAACTTATGGTCAAGTTGATCCAGAGCTTACCTATGAGGTAGAAGGAATGCAATATGATCAAAGCCCAGATCAAATAGTTTGGGGTAACTTATTAAGAGACCAAGGAGAAGATGTGGGTAGTTATGTCATTGGCATTGGTACTTTAGAGAGTAATTCCAATTACCAAGAGCCGGTTGTTGTGAGTAATACCTTAGAGATTGTTCCATTGCGATTGGATATACAGGCTCAGGCTCAGGAAAAAATCTATGGTGAAATTGATCCTGTATTGACCTATGAGGTAAGTGAAATGGCTTATGAGGATAAATTGACAGGTAGCTTAGAAAGATCCTCGGGAGAGAATGTTGGAAAGTATACTATCAACCAAGGAAGCTTAACAGCTAGTGGAAACTATGCTATAAACTTTAGTAGTAATGAGCTGAGTATAACACCGAGTACCTTGAAGGTAAAAGCCAATAATCAGCTGAAGGTTTATTCGCAGAAAGACCCTGTGTTATCTTATGAGGTACAAGGACTACAATTCCAAGACCTAGCCGATAAGGTATTAAGTGGTAAGTTAGATAGAGCAAAAGGAGAGAACGTTGGTAAATATGCTATTACCCAAGGAAGTTTAGTTTCTAATGGTAATTATAAAGTGGATTTCTCAGGTGCTCAATTGCAAATCGTTGCTTCTAAATTGATAGTTTTAGCCGAAAATGGATCTAAGATCTATGGGCAAAAGGATCCTGTATTGACTTACAGTGTAAGTGGTATTCCAACTGGTGAATCCTCTAGTAGCTTACTTAAAGGATCTTTAGAGCGTCAAAGTGGAGAGGATGTAGGAAGTTATCCAATTGAGCAAGGAACCTTAGAGGCTAATGCCAATTATGACCTTGAGTTTATTGGTTCTACTTTCCAAATTAGAAAGGCTGACCAACAAATTGTAGGTTTTGACTCTACTATAGTGGTGGACATCAATGAAACTAAAACCCTTCAATTAAAAGCTAGTGCGACAAGTGGCTTGGCTATTGAATACTCTTACCAAGATAAAAAACCAAGTGATGTAGCTAGTGGAACAATAGATGGATTAGTAACAGTTAGTCAGGTGGGAAGTATGAAGGTAACTGCAACCCAAAAAGGGAATCATAATTACAATGCTGTTTCTCTAACACAAGACCTAATAGTAGAGGGAGGAAACTTAGAGATAGATAAGTTAATTATCAATGGTGAGGTATATACAGATGTATCTCCTATTATGAGAATACCTTTATCTTGTTTACAAGACCAGGCCTTTATTGAAGTAGAGGTAGTAACGGATCCAAACACAAAGGTAACTCCAGGTAAAGACTTCAAAGTGGCCGTTGTAAATGGACAGCCTGTATCAGAGGATTTAGTAATAACACTATCGACAAGTAGCGGTCTTACTAAGGAATTTACTATAGAGTTCGAGCTTGCTCCAGATACCTCTAATGTATTAATGACCAAGTATGATAATCTGATCTTTATAAACAATAATCCACTAACCAATGGAGGATTCCAATTTAAAGATTTCCAGATATTCAAAAATCAGGAGTTAATTGCATCGGGTCAAGTATACAGCGCTGGTCAAACTATAAATGATGTGATTGATAGAAATGCTGAGTATTCTGCAATCTTAACTACTTTGGATGGAGAGGTAATCCATACTTGTGAGGTAAGTTTTGATGTTCAAGCTACTTATAATATTGAAGTAGCTCCTAACCCAGTTAGAATTGGAGAGGATGTATCTATACGTTTTGATTTCCCAAGTGAGCATTTTAATGGTGCGTTTTATCAGTTATATACCATCAAGGGACAGCTTGTAGCTAGTGGAGATTTACAAAATACTTTATCTCAAGTAAACATCAATAATAACTTAACAGAAGGTCTGTATTTCTTAGTTCTGAGATACAATAACAAATTGAAGTCCTTTACATTAATGGTTAAAAAATAATAGAATGAAGACAACTATAAATAAATTAGAAAGAGGTATTAAACAAAGTTTACTTTGTTTAATACCTACTAAAAATAACTTCAAACAAACAGTACTTTTTTTGTTCTTGTGCACGGGGTGCTTACTACAGGCTAAAGAAGTAAAAGATTCGGATGAATTACCTTTTTTGAAAAATTCACCGTTTGCAAATAATCCTCTTTTTCCTTTAGATTATAAAAACCTTGAGTTTTATGCAGGGGTTAATTTCACTTCATTAACCAAAGTACCTTCTGGGTATTCAGGTAAAGTAGAAGGGGGTTTTGATTTGGGAGTAAACTATAAGTATGCCTTGGATTACCACTGGGCAATAGTTGTAGGTTTAGAGTATAGTCAATTAAACTCTAAGGTAACTGCTAAGGATAGTAGGGGAGAATACGAGACATTCGATATAGAAGAAGAAGCTTTTATATTTAAATACTCTAGCCAAAAAGTTACTCAAAAATGGAATATGGCTTATTTGTCTATTCCTGTTTTAGTGCATTATGATATTTTAAACCAAGGTAAAGTATATGCTAGAACTGGATTTAAATTTGGAATGCCACTTAAAAATAAAGTGAATTTAAAAGTAGAGGACTTGCAAACAAGGGCTTATTTCCCACAGTATGATGTGGAGTTTGACCAGCCGCTTTATTTAGGGTTTGGTGATTTAGGAGATTGGAGTCAAAGTAGTAAACAAAAAAGAGACTTTAGATTTTCCTATCTTCTTGAAGTAGGAACAAAGATAGAGATTGGCAATTTTGACTTTATACATGTGTCCTTATTTATGGATGTAGCATTATCCTCCCAAACTACTGGAAAAACAAATAATGTTCATTTGGTGGAGTACCAGGGGATAGTGGAAAATCCAATTGTACTCAACAGTATTTATCAAGCTAATGCCAAGAAATTTAAGGCACATAATTTTGGAGTGAAACTCTCCTATAGTTTCGGAGGGTAGTTTTACCTCTAGTGTATTTTACAAAAAATAAGATATAATTATAATAGATTAGAACCGTATATCTAAGGATATGCGGTTCTTTTTTTTCCAACATTGATGAATTTCAAAATGGCTTAAAACAGAATACTTATCTTTATACATTAGCTCTTTTCTTTTAAGTCTATCTTTAATACTTAGTTTGATAGAGGTAATAAAGAAGTAAGCTTTAAAAGCAAAAAGGATTCCTACTATGAAACAAAAAGTATTAGCCAATATTGCCAGATGGATAGAGTCAAGTAAAAACTTAGAAATTAATTATTTAAGCAAGCAAAAAAGAGTCAATGTGAAATTTTTAGTAGAGCCTTGGTGTAATTTAAACATGGATGATTCACCTGTTTTACCACTAGAAGGGGAATACAAAGAAGCTTTCTTAAATGGTTTAGTAGAGATTTATCACAGTTGGAAACAGACTTTAGAACAATTAAAAGAACCTTATTATTTAAAAATATGGTTATTTGAAAAACAGCTTCACCGCTCCCAAGTAGTCTGCGCCATAGAGGAAAGTTTAGATTTTTACGCTAGCGTATTTGAGCCATGTGAAACAAGCTCTTTCCTAGTAGACTCTAGTCATGCTAAAAAAATAAAACAGACTAGTATTCAATGGGAACCAAGTTATGAGCTACAATTATATGAGGCAGACTTTGTAGGGGATCTTTCCCAGTACAGTAGTGAAAAGGAGTACTTAGAGAGTAAAGAGTGGTTTGAGCTAAACGTGATTGAAAAAGCTTACACTATTATGCCATACGGTAAGTCTATTTGTTATCTAGTCAAAACAGATACGGTATGGCTTGGCCAGAGCATTTAAGGTTAAGTGTCTAAATATATTTCTTTACTTGGTTTTAAATTTCCCGCTTCAAATACTGTTGGTGCATTTTCTCTACTCGTTTAGCAATCTGTCGTTGTAAAAAACGTGGAGAGATAACTACCATGGCTTCTCCAAAACCTAAGATCTCACGTTCTAATTCAAAGTTAGGTACTACATTTAATTGTATTGTCATTCCTTTTTCATTGTGCTCTAATACCTGTTGGGAAGGGTGTAAGGGCTTTGTCTTGACATAGGGAGCATGATAAGTATTCACCCAAAGTATTACTTTTTGAGCGCGGTCCATTTGTGTTTTAGTAACCCCTAATACATCTTGGAAATATCTTTCAAAGTCAACTCCTGTATATTCTACATAGGGTTCTGATGGTATACTATGTACCTGTAACATTCTATCTAAAGCAAGAGTAAGTAGATGAGAAGTCTTATTACTTCTAGTAATTAAAAACCAGCGGTTGCGGTATTCCTTTAGTAAATAAGGATAATAAAACAACTTGGTAGCTTCTTTGGATTTAAAAGATTTATACTCAATTAAAAGAGTCTGCTTATTTTTGATGGCCTCATAAAGCGGGGTAATAAACTTTATTCCCTTTAATAGGGGATTACCTTCCAATTGAATATAACTCGGAGCCTTTGTCTTATGGGTTAATAGGTTATTGTCTAATTTGGCAATAACTTCACTCATCTCTTGTACTTGACTAAAACCATTGAGGTGTTTTAATATGGAAACAGCCTCTTTGAGTTTATTTATATCGGTATCGGTAAATGGAGAGTTTCTAATACTATAGTTTGGATCTTCATAGGTATAGTACTTTCTGTCTACAACAATAATTGGTGCATTATACCCTAAGGTGTCGCTTCGCATGGTTTGAATGTCCATTTGAATGGTACGCTTGCTAATACCTGTTTCAATTCCCTCGTATTGGTATAGACCATCTGCAACCTTTTCAATAAGGTCATTTAAGGTCCATTTTCTAAACCTATTTTGTAGACATTCATCCAAAAGACGGTAGCGCAGTAATGCTAATTTATTTGTTGCCATGCTTTATTTTGATCTGTTTTCATATCAAATATACTGTTTTTGCTTTTAACTACGCAGAGTAAATGCGTACTATGTCGTTTGTTTACTGTTTTTATACTATTTATTATATTTAATAAATTGATTTTTAATGTTTTGAAAAATTAATTAAAATAAAATTCTACTACGCAATTAGTTTGCGCATATTGGTATGCATCTTTGTAATGTTCGAAAGATGCAAACCTTGGAAGCGTTTCTGTATAGCGCGGAAGTAAGACACAATAGTTTCTCTTATTCTGTTTGTAGAAATAGATCAATGGGGTTCGACTCCTCACATTCTGCAAAGGAATGACTAGTGGTTTAGTTATGTGATTCGGGTCGTGGGTTAAAGCCCCACTATTGCAAAAGCAGTATAACCAAAGGGGTTAGAGTAGAATGACAGTTGCCTTAAAAGCAAATATAAAAGAAGTGAGGAAGGACTTCAATAAAAATCCTCCATTTTTAAAAGCACAGTCTAACTGGGGTTTTTAATCTGTTTCTTTTATAGAAGCTTATTGAAAAGCTAGTAAAGCCTGAATAGTAGATTAGTCTACATAAAAAAGGATTAGGGATTGTATAGGACGAGTCACTTACTTTTTTAAGGTGCTCTAGACTATAGACGAGTAATTCTATTTATTAGACAATTTACCTTTCCGCTGAGCGCTAGTTGACTTTAGCTTAGACTGCTGCTTTATAAGCAATGATAAAAAAAATAAAAATATAGTTATGAAAAAGTTGCAAGTAAAAACCAATCATGTAGCCTTAGTTTTTAAACAAGGAGAATTAGATAAAGTATATACCCAAGGAACCTATTGGTTATGGGGTAAAAGAGAAGTTACTCAGTATAATACATCGGAAATGTTTTCCTATGGACAGGATATAGATGCATTATTAGAGAATAGTGATTTAGCGAATCTCTTAGAGGTTATCGATGTGATGGATAATGAAGTAGTATTAGTCTATAAGAATAAGGTATTTCATACTGTACTTTCTTCTGGGCGTTATATCTTTTGGAAAAAAGCTAAAATGTACAGATTTGAGCGTTATACAATTAGCGATATAGAAGTTGCTTCAAGTATTCACAGAAGTATTAGAAATAAGGCCAATATGTCCTGTTTTCTAAGAAATTACACTGTAGGGGCTAATGAAAAAGGACTACTTTTTGTGGATGAGCAGTTCAAAGGGATTTTAAACCCTGGGCAATACAGCTATTGGAAAAACGATATCAAAGTACATATTGTTATGGTAGATACACGTCAGCAGACCATGGAAATCAATGGCCAGGAAATCTTAACTAAAGATAAGGTACAGCTAAGGGTAAGCTTTACTGCTGTGTTTCAAGTAGAGGATTTTTTGAAGGCCTATTGTGATAATAAGGATGCTGAGAAACAGATGTATGCTACTATTCAGCTATTGTTAAGAGAAAAGGTAGGCCGTATGTCTTTTGATGAGTTAATGGACAGTAAAGAAAATGTATCCCAAAGTATTTTACAAGAAGCCAAAGAGCAAGTAGGCACTTTAGGTATTGCCTTAAAGACATGTGGTATCAGGGATATTATCTTGCCAGGGGATATTCGTGAGATTATGAACCAAGTCTTAATTGCTGAGAAAAAAGCCCAAGCAAATATGATTACTCGTAGAGAGGAAACTGCTGCTACAAGAAGTTTGCTAAATACTGCCAAACTCATGGAGGAAAACGATATGCTTATGCGATTAAAAGAGATGGAGTACATCGAGAAGATTGCAGATAAAGTTGGAGAAATCAGCTTATCTGGAGGTGGGAATGTACTAACACAGCTCAAAGAAGTATTTGCTAGATAAAACAGATAAAACAGATAAAACAAAACATATTGTCCTAATTATGCTGGTTAATACTCTTTTATTTTTAAAAGAGTACATTTAACTAGAATGAAAAAGAATTAAAATGAAAAAGAACACCCCAATAAATGGAAATGATTTAATAGACTTAGGTTATCCTGAGTCAAGTATCCTTAAAGTTGCTCTACAGGCCAATAAGAAAAGAACAGGCCTTACAAAAAAACAGATGCTAGAACATTATAAAAAAGTATTAGATAGTGCGCAAGATTATATTAGCCATCCTATTTTTGGAAAATTAGCTAGAGCAATTATTCAAGGGGAGCAGAAAGAAATAGAAAATGAGGTAATCCCCTTAAAAAAGGAAGCAGTACCTTATAAAGTGTTTGGGGCCCAACATATTGAAAAGGGAGCTATAGAACAGATGGAGGTAGCGGTAAAATTACCCGTTGCAGTTGCAGGAGCCTTAATGCCTGATGCTCACTTTGGCTATGGTTTACCTATAGGTGGGGTTTTAGCCACACAAGATGCTATTATTCCATATGGAGTAGGAGTAGATATAGGATGTAGAATGGCTTTATCTATTTTTGATATAAAAGGCCTAGAGTTCTACGCAATGGAAAATCTATTAAAAGAACAGTTAGTAAAGCATACCAAATTTGGGGCTGGACATGGGTTTTTAGGACAGTATAAGTTACAGCATGCTATTTTAGATCGAGACGAATTTAACCTAAATCCTTTTATACGAAACTTAAAGGATAAAGCATGGGAACAATTAGGTTCTTCAGGAGGAGGAAATCACTTCGTAGAATGGGGATTGATGGAGTTTGAGAAGACTGATGAGGTTCTAAATATAGAAAAAGGAACTTATTTAGCTTTATTAACCCACTCGGGATCTAGAGGACTTGGAGCTACTATTGCAGGACAGTATACTAATATTGCCAGGGGAGTATGTAAATTGCCTAATGAGGCTAAGAATTTAGCTTATTTGGATATGAATTCTCAAGCAGGTCAGGAATATTGGGCGCTGATGAATTTAGCGGGAGACTATGCATCTGCTTGTCATGAGGTGATTCATGCTAAGTTAACAAATGCTATTGGAGCTCAGGTATTAGCAAAGATTGAAAACCACCATAATTTCGCTTGGAAGGAAACCTACCAAGGTAAAGAGGTGATTGTTCACCGTAAAGGCTCTACTCCTGCAGCTAAAGGCGTAATGGGAATCATTCCAGGATCTATGACAGCGCCTGGGTTTTTAGTAAGAGGAAAAGGAGAAGCGCAAGCTCTGAACTCTGCTTCTCATGGCGCGGGAAGACAAATGAGCCGTACACAGGCAATTAAAAATTTAAAAACCAATGATATTAAAGCTGTTCTAAAGGACCATGGTGTGGAAGTTATAGGCGCCGGGAAAGACGAGGCTCCTATGGCGTATAAGGATATACATCAGGTGATGGCTGCCCAAGATGAGTTAATAGATGTTGTGGCTAAATTTATACCTAAGATTGTACGTATGGCAGATGATGGGAGTAGGGAGGACTAAAAAATAAGATCAGAACCAAATCCCAGTAGTGTCTGCCGCTACTGATAGGTGAGCAAAAAACAAATAGCTTAACTCCGTTTAAAACTTATAAAGTTCTAATGGAGTTAAGCTATTTTTATAGGTTATAAACACAGCAATTAATAAGTCATATCAAAATATTAATGATGTTTCTTATTGTGCTTTTTAGCCTTATTTTGTCCTGGGGCATAAGGTTTTGCTGATTTAGAACCTGTTATCTTTTTCATTTGTCCAGGAGGTATATCGTGATTTGCATTGGATTTCACTTGGACAGCGCATGAACTCAGCACTAGAGCGGTAAAAATAGCAATGCTTATTTGTTTTAGTTTTTTCATCTTTGTTGTATGTAAAATTATTTACTTAGGAGTTTTAAATCCACAGTGCAATGTAACCAGAATTTCAAAAAACACGAGGAAGTATTTTAAATTTAGTATATTTGTATGAACTGGTGAGGGACCCAACCTAAGTGTTGGGAGCAAGCCCGCACCCCCCGAGAGGTAAAGTAAGTGGATTATTTTACCTCTTTGTTATTTTAAGCAAGTCTATTCTAGTGGCATTTTTAGCATTACTATAGTTAGGTATATTTTTGTTTTAAATAGCTGTATACCCACCATCTACTAAGTAGTATCCACCTGTTATAAAAGATGCCTTTTCGGAGCTTAGAAAAAGTACTAATTCAGCTACTTCTTCTGCTTTTCCTAATCTTCCAATAGGATGTTTTGCAATCAGAGCATTTCTTTGCTCTATTGGAATATGAGCAAGTAGAGGAGTATCAATATATCCAGGACCAACGCTATTGCATCGAATTCCTTTAGAGGCGTATTCTACTGCAATATTCTTTGTAAGTCCTACTACCGCATGCTTAGCAGTGGTATAAGCGCTAGATAAAGGAGCTGCAACGCTACCGTGTATGGATGCCATATTTACTATTACTCCATTTGCGTTTTTCTCCATTGCCTTTAATTGGTATTTACAACCAAAAAAGACACCATTTAGATTGATATCGATCACTTTTTTCCAGCTATCCAAGGAGTAATCTCCAGTTAGATTTGCTTCTCCTGCTATACCTGCATTATTACAAGCAATATCTAGTTTTCCAAATACCTCCATGGTTTTAGCCACTAAATTTTCATTGTCTTTTGCTAAGGAGCAATCTGCTTTAAAGAAGGCCACTTGTGCGCCTTGGCTTTTTAAATCATCTACGATTTTTTGACCTTTAATTGGGTCTATATCTGATAACATTACCTTGGCTCCTTCTTTGAGGTATGCTTTTACAATTGCCAGTCCAATACCCGATGCTCCACCTGTTACTAAAGCTACTTTTTGATCTAATGTTTTCATAGTTAGTGTTTTTAGAATACTTAAATATACGGAAAATCAGGTGTTTATAAAAAGAACATGGAGCTAAAAGTGGTGTTTATATTATTTTAAATCTAGTCTACCCTAAAGCGAAACGGCTCTGTAGGGTCGTGTATAATGGAACGAAGAGGTTTATCTTTTGATGGTTTTAAAGGAATCACTTGGGTTTCTAAAAAGGTGTATTTTTTACCTGGTAAAAGCTTAGGCGCTGCAATATCCTGGAGGTTATCGGGTAATTCTATGTTAGTTGCTAAATATTGAAAATTACCATCAGAGGCTTGTAGTATTACTCCTGGGAGTCCATGGTAATATTCAGGCCCAACCTTAAAGGGAAGTTCAATAGTATACCAAACCTCAAAGTCTTTTCCCATAAAGTTGGATACAGCTTTTGCACACAGGTATCCTTGAATCATTTTGGTGCCTGTGCTAGGTTGCCACCCCCAGTCTAACAGATGATCTACTACTTGTTTATTGTTTATTATAGCAAATAAAGAGTCTTGATTAATATCTGTTAAGTAATAAGATTCTTTGTTTATATGTTCTGAATGAACTAGCTGATTTTGTCTTGTAGTATATGGTACTATTTCAATAAGGGAATCCTTGCCCTTGGCTATATCTTTGGTAAAGTAAGACCTACCATCTTTATACATTAAAGTATAGTTATCTGTATAGTTTTCAAGAGTATCTACTGCGCTTTTATAACCATAGGATACTATTATGTTTTGTGAAAACAAAGTAAAGGACAGTAAAAGCATCCCTAGTAAAACTATCCAATTATATTTTTTTTGATCACTCATAACAGATATAAAGTAAAGAAGTTAGATTGCTTTAAAGATACTTATTTTAACCAAGATAAATAGGTGTAAAATCTAGATAAAATGCTCTTAAAAGCAAGACCAGGTGATAGGTGAGATGATCAAAATAAAGTACACCATCCTATCTTATTATTTTTGATGCACATGCTTTTGTATTTTGTAAATTCTTTAATTCTATTTTTTGAATTGTAGTCTCCTAGCAAACGGATCAAAATCTTTTTCAAGACTATCTCGTCTTGGAGTTCCAGGTTTCCCATAAACATCCTCTTTAATTTGTGCCCAAGTTTTAAATCTGGTTTTTATTAAAATTTTATTTTTAAGTGATTGTATGTAAGGTGTTAATGTTTGTTTTTGGTTGCTATATTGATAAACAATTAGATAGTTATGTAATCCGTTTTAGATTATAATAGTAGTGGTTAGGACCATAAAAGGTGTTTAGATACTTTACAAAGAGTATTTTTATTTTTAGAACTAACCTTTTTCTATCGTGCAAAAAAGACCTTTTCAATCAGTGGGTATTCTTCCTTACTGAAAGAGGTAAGTTGTTTGTCTTTTAACATATAGATGGTGTCACAATTACTATATAACACTTCGAGTATATGAGAGCATATCACTACTATAGCATCTTTAGCTAAATGCTTTAAGGCATTCATTAAAATCCAGTTCGACTCTATATCTAACCCATTAAATGGCTCGTCTAAAAAATACATTTTGTATTTTTTTTGCAAAATTGCATTTAAGTATACTTTCTTTTTGGTACCAGTGGATAAGTCTTTGATTAACTTAGTAGAGTCCACCGGGAATAGTTCTTGGCCTTTTTGAAAAGGTACATTTAATAACTTGGCATAGAATTGATAAAACTCTATGGCAGTTAATTGATCATATACATGAGGTTCGCTAGGGCAGTACCCTGTATTTTGTAAACAAACTTTTTCCCTTTGCAAAAGGCTATGTCCTTGGAAATCTTCTAGGTGTAAGGCGCAATTAAAAAGAGTTGTTTTACCTTGTCCATTTTTACCTATTATACCATATATACCCGGAGAATCAATTTGTAAATATAAATTTTCAAGTACAATTTGATTGCCATATTTCTTTTGCAAAATTTCAATATCTAACATTTTTTGATGTGGATTAAGTTTTTAATAGCTCTTTTGTAAAGCAGTGGTACACAAAGTAAAGGTAAGCCCATTGCTAAAAAGGTAAATGTAAAATAGAGTTGTTGCTTTAAAGGACTTTGAAAGAAAGCATATTTTAAAATAACATTGTATCCCACTAGTAGTATAGCTAATACCGCCCATAGTAATATATTTGGGTCTTTTGCCAGTATCAAGGATAAGCCTATAAAAGCAATAAATAGATAAAGACTATTTAAGAGATTTGCTTTTATAAGCCGGTTTAAATACTGTTTAGGTGCATATGGACTATAATTTATCTCTATAGAATTTTCTCTATCAAAACTAGGTAAGCAGCTTAGTAGACTCGCCATTAGAAGACAGAAGATTTGTAGGTTACTATTTGCTACTCTAATACCCATGTAATGGATAAACAATAGAAAGGCTATTACTAAAGCTAGGTAGTATTTTCTGAAGTATATCCGCCAAAAAGGATCTATAGAGTAAAAGGGATATTGGATTTTCTTTGTCCTGATCTTAGGCATAAATACAATACAGCCATAGGTTACCACCAGAATGAACAAAACGGGTAGGTACTGTTTTTTTACAAGTAGCAATAATAAAAGGGGTAAGGTATAAAAGGTGTACTCTGCAAAGAGTATCATTTTATAATGTTTAAATACCTTAAGTAGATTTATATCTTTTCTAGTGGCATTATAAATTAGGTTGTCTAAAAACAAAAAATAAGTAAGAAAGCCAATTTCTTTCCAGTTTGCGTATAATAAATAGCAAAGTAAGCCATATGCCATACAAATTAAGCCTATTGCTGTTTTGTCTTTTCTTGTAATCAGCTTACGAAGACGAATGTTGACTAAGTCATAAATGATCCTAATGGAGGTCTCTGTCATATCGATTACTTACTATTATTATAGGGCAAATCCTAAGAGTGTAAGTTACTTGTATAAAAGTCTAAAGCTACTTAAAAATTTTTAAGTCATTATATATTTAGTCATAGAAGATATGAAATGGGGGAATTTAAAATTAGAAGTATTTGCCATTTATAATAATCTTGTGCTATTTAGTTCATTGTGTAAAAAATAGACTAGATTATGTATCCAACTATATTCCTAGGAATTGTAAGTTGCCTTATTTGGCGTCATATTTAAGATGCAAAGTTTGCTTAAAGTTCTCCCGTTCAAAATTGGCTAAAAATCCAGACTCCTCTCCTTTTCTTAATTCTTGTAAAAGTTCTGTTTTTTTAGATTCTTCTACCTCAAATAGTCGTAAAGCAGCTCTAATAACTTCACTTGCTGAAGTATACTTCCCACTTTTTATTTGTGTCTTTATAAACTTATCGAAATAATCACCTAATAAAATGGATGTGTTCTTAGCCATAAGGTCGTTATTTAAATTTTTAAAAATATATATACCAATATAAGGTATTTATCCCAAATTATTTCCAACTGAAAAGAGTTGTTGTTTATTTATAAAGTATTTAAATACAATGGATTGCTGTTTTTATTTGAAGTGCGTAAAGTTATTAGTAGTGTGTTTTTTTTTAGTATAATCTCCATTTTTATAGGAGGTACTTACATTAACTAAATACCATCTCAGAGCTGTAATTATACAGTAGTAGTTTCCGAATTATCACAAAAAAACAAAATCTTTTTCCTTAGCGACAACATATGGCCGAGTGTCACTTTATGTTTGTCCTATAAATAAATAAGCAATGGTTAAAAAAGATTTTATTAAAAGGCAACTAGCAATAGTTGAATGTCTTAGAAAGAGTCCGAAAAATTTTGAAGACATTGTAAGATACTTAGAGGATAATGAGAACTATTATAGTATTGATTTCAATATTAGTAAGAGAACCTTTCAAAGAGACTGCAAAGACATTGAGTCTGTTTGGGGAGTTGAAATCAAGTATAATAAATCACTAAGAGTTTATGAGATTATAGATGATTTAGAAAAAGATTACAACCAAAGAATCATAGAAATATTTGATGTGGTTTCTGCTTTTAAGAAAAGAGAAGTCTTAGGAGATTATTTACATCTAGAGAATAAAAAAGCAAAAGGAACTGAATTTCTACTTAGTATAGGTTACGCTATTCAAAATAATTATGGTGTTAAGTTTACTTTAAACAGTTATTGGCAAGCACCCTCTACTAGAAAATGCATTCCCATTGGAATCAAGGAGTCTCAAAATAGATATTATCTGATCGGATATGATTTAGACAAGAAGGACTTTAGAAATTATGGATTAGATCGAATTTCCAAGTTTGGTGTCTTAGAACAGGTATATGAAACACCCGATTTTGACATAAGTAAATATTATCAAAATGCTTTTGGAATAGAGACTTATGGAGAGGTAAGTCGCATTGTTCTACGCTTTGATCAATCCCAGCTAAAATACTTAGAATCCCTTCCTATTCATTCTTCTCAGAAAATAATTAAAGAAGAAGGCTATACTTTCCAAGTTGAATTACAGCTATATCCAACGAATGACCTGGTAATGGAATTACTTAGGTATGGCAGTAATTGTGAGGTATTAGCTCCAGAGAGTTTTCGCCTTGAAATGCTGGATATAGTTAAGGAACTAGCTCAGTTATATAGAGTTTAACTAAAGTAAAACGCAAATCCACAAAATAAGTAATAGGAGATTATTACTCTTTATTAAATCAAAAATAAGTAACCATTTAAAACAACAAATACAATGAATTCCAATACGAAATTATACAAAGCAGCCTTTAATTTACTTATAGCAATTGACTCTTCAGCAAGTAAAATCTTACCTGAGAAATTAGTAGGGATTGTTAAGACACATGCTGTATTTGCAGTAGGTGCTGCTTTTATCCCAATTCCAGGGGTAGATATAGTTGCTTCAGGAGCTGCGATATGGGGAATGTATCTCAATATAAACAAGACATTAGGTATAAAATTAAAGGAAAACATCGTCAAGACCATCGTATCAGGAGTAGCAACAAATTTACTTGGTTATGCTGCTGGAGTAGCCCTTGGGAGTGTCTTTAAACTCATTCCTGGAATTGGAACAATTGCTGGTATGGCTTTAATGGCAGGTACGCTATATGCTGTTACTCTTGCTTCAGGTTATGTTTATTTTAAAGCATTAACTCTCTTGGCACAAAAGCACAATGGACGTTTTGATTTCTCAGCAGATGAGGTAAAATCAGAAGTGAACGATTTCATGAAAAATAATAAAGAGAGTATTAAAGATATCATCAAAGAAGGTAAAACGGAATACTCTAAAAATAAAGACAGCATTAAGCCTACTAAAGAACAAGAAAGAGAGTTTGAAAAAGAGATGGAGCGCTATAAGAACTCTTAAGTTATAAAGGGGAATAAAACAAACAGTAGCATAGGACTATAGGATTGTTGAGGTGGATAAAAAGCAATGGGATAACTTGTATATTTGTTAGTCAAATTAGAAGATATGTCTAAAAAGCATTTTATAAAAAGACATTTCGCAATCATTGAATGTTTGCGAAATGGAGGTAGAACCTTTATCCAAATACAAAATTATTTAGCAGAAAAGCAGAACTACGATGGCTTTGATATTCAAATTAGTCCAAGAACTTTTCAAAGGGATTGCAATGAAATTGCAACTATTTGGGGAGTGGAGATTGAATTTGATAGGAAAAATAACTACTACCACATTGTTCTAGAAACTGAAGTAGAGAAATTAGATCGTTTTATTGAAGCCGTTGATGTGGTCTCTGCCTATAGTAATCAACAGCAATTTGGTAGATTCTTGTTCTTAGAGAAAACTATTGATAAGGGGACTAAATATTTTGAACTCATAGCTAAGTGTATTAAAGATAGTTATGCCCTAAGTTTTACTTTAGATAGTTATTGGCAAGATAGTAGTGACAGGAAATGTGTTCCCATAGCTATTAAAGAAGCTAAAGGTAGATTTTATTTAATCGGTTATGATCTGGATAAAAAGGCAATCAGAAACTATGCTTTAGATAGAATGCACAATGTAGCTATTATTCAAGAAGTACAACAACCCATTGATTTTGATGTCTATAAGCACTATAAAGATGCCATCGGAATTGAAACCTATGGGGAGCTTCAAAAGATAGTTTTAAGATTTGATATATCTCAATATAAGTATTTAGAATCTCTTCCTATACATTCTAGTCAAGTCATACTAGATATCTGTACTAATGGATATGAATTTGACGTGGAACTTTTTGTGTATCCTACCCATGAACTTAAGATGGAAATATTGAAGTATGGGAGTAACTGTCAAGTAATTCAGCCACTTGCTTTAAGAGAGGAAATAGCTCAAATAATAGTAGAATTAAGCGATTTATATTCCAAATAAATCAACAAAGGAACTCCAGATACTCTAGAGTTTACAATACATATAAGATTAATATTAAAAGAAATGAATAAAATCAAATTTACACCATGGGTTGGAGAAAATTACCAAGATGGATTCCAATCCAAAAAGGTTTTAGTTTTAGGAGAGAGTCATTATTGTAATGACCCAAGTGAGGCTATATCTAGTATTACAAATGATATCATAAAGGATATACTAGATCCCCTTAGTGCTCATGAACCTTATAAAAATACTTATACAAAGTTTGCAAAAAGTATGATAGGTAGTGATTTAGATCAACTAAAAAAGAAGCAGGTTTGGGATTCAATCGCTTTTTATAATTATGTTCAATTTCCAATTTCTGGACCAAGAAGATCACCAAGTACACAGGAGTTTGAAGAGTCTACGTCTGCCTTTTTTGAAGCACTTGAGCTATTAAGACCAGATTATGTACTTGTATGGGGAAAAAGGTTGTATGACAATTTACCCAATGTAGGTAAACAAGGCAAAGATATTGTATTTCAGGGCGAAGAGCCAATTGAAACTTGGGAGTATTTATTATCCGATAATAAAAAGGTCAAAGTAATGAGTATCACTCATCCTAGTGCTGGATATAGTTGGGATTGGTGGCACTTAAGAATTATGGAATTCCTACAAAGTTAAGGGGGGCATTTCTTTTAGTTTAAAACACAAAGTATAAGTAATTTAATATAAATAAAATGAATCAAGACCAAAGCAATAAAGCAAATCAGATGTTTAATAGCTTTAAATCTAAACAAGTATCTGAAAAAGATTTAGAGAAAGCTCAAAAGAAGGCTGGTAATTTAGGAGATAAAGTGGGAGACTTTATGGTGTTACTTAACATGATGAAAGATACTCTTTCTGGCAAGCATTCTTTAGGAGCTAAAGAAATAGCTATTATAGGAGCTAGTATTCTATATGTGGTAAGTCCTATTGATGCTATTCCAGATATTATTCCTGTTTTAGGATGGACAGATGACATGGGAGTTGTTGGAGTTGCTGTTGCATCTCTAGGTTCAGCATTACAAACCTATAAAAGCAAGAAAGGCCTAAGATAAATTTTAGGCCTTTTATGTTTAATAGTATTGATTTCTCTACAAGATATTTTATATATGTTTGATGGGAAACTAGGGATTATTTTGTTTAGGTAATTGTAAGGGTATAATACTATTTGTATTTTTGAATCTATAACTTAAGTAATTCTCATGGCACAAAACAAAAGTACAGCTAAGAAAAAAGCGCCTTTGGTTCAAACTTCTTTGAAAGGCGATACATTAACCTTTGTAAATGGATACCATGTTGGTAAGGTGGATCTAACCACTTTGCATCTGGCCTACGTTTGTATGGAGGATAAGCAAGGATACCTTTTACTTGGAGATAAGCCTGGTAGACATTTTGTTGTACTAGATAAAGATGTACTTGAGAATATATACCCTGTATTATCTAAGCGATTTGGCTTTGATGATACAGTATTTTATGAGACTTTAGCTCAAACAAAAGACCAAAGAAAACCTATTTGGTTTAAAATTTTTCAGCCTAACTATCAAGTGCTTGATGGGAACTTTGATGATATAACAAAGGGATTTGAGGTAATAGGAGATAAGACAACTTTTGTCTTATGGGATGCCTCTTACAAAGAGATTCTTAATTCTACATATGGGGTGTCTTATAAAGCATCTAATAAACAAACCTACTTTAAATTTACTTCCAAGGTTAGAATCGGAAATTTATTAGTGGAGAACTTAGAGTTCTGCGTTAATAAAGAGCGCTTAGATATGGCTGTGGAAAATTACTTTGTAGATGTTTACAACAAACAGAACAATGTAGGTAGCTATTACGATTTGGAAGCTGTATTTAAAAAATCTAGTGGAAACAAAGAACCTATAGAGACTTGGAAAACAGATACTAGGGAATATACTAAATATGCAATAAGTGATATAGAGTTTAGCTTTATCTATGATTTTGAGGGAGAAACTTCCACGGAGGACCGTCATACCTATTTGATGATTAACAATAAAAGAGATTACACAGGTGTAGTGCTACAAGAAGCGCCTTTTAGTGATTTAGAACATATTACTATTATCCCTTTAGAAGAAAACTTATCTTTCTATCCTGATTATAAGGATACGCAAGGGGTTTATCTTTCTCCAAAAGCTATAAAGGATAAAGCAAATTGCACCAATGCCATCTGGGTAGATACCCAAAATAATACCATTGGCTTTATTGCAGGACAGTACTGTTACTTTTGTGATATTTCTGATATAAAAAATCTAGTTATCCAAGATGTATTACCAGGAAAGAATCCTGGATTCTCTTATACTAGAATTTCTTTCCATAATAGATCTATTCAGACCCTATACCAAGGAGATTTATATTGTTTTAACGATCTACTAAACAAACAAGAACAGTTGCATGGTGTGTTAGTTGAGGTGCGCACTCCTATGGTGAATTCTTAGTATGGATTTAATTGGAAACAGAATCGTAAAGTACTTAAGTTATTGATTTTTAGTAACTAGAGTATTTGTTATTTGGACTCTAAATAAATTTAAATCCTGCTTTACGATGTGATTTTATTTGAAAGAAGGCATTTTATTTGTATTTTTGGAATACGGGGAAAATTATTTTTATGCTTCACTTTAAATAATTTTATTATGAGATCTAATTTAGATGTACGCTTACTACGATCTGCTTTGCAAAGCAATCCAAGCTCTGAAACTCGTTGTTTACCGAACCACTTAATAGTTCCAATATGGGTGGAAGAAGCTCGTAAAGAAGAAAAGGATTGGAAATCTGCTAAAATGTTTTATTCCAATCTAGTGCAGAAAACTATTTCTTGTTATCAAGAAGACGCCGTTGTAAATAATGAGCAGTTTTTAAGACTAATTCAGGAACTACGAAAGAAGTTTACAATTATTATTGAGGTATTAGAAGAAGGAAGGGTAGAAACAGCCCTTGCTTTTTGTTCTATTTTTTTACGAGAGGTAGCTCCCCTTTTAGAAGTCAGTGGTAATAATAAGGATTTAGTAGGTCAACTTATAGAGGAAGCTATAGAATGCTTAAGTCAAATGGTTCGTTCCAAAGATACCAAATCTTTCGATGTACCTGTACGTCATATAGCAGACTTAATACGCTTTTATCAAGCAGAGTTGATTAAAGATTATTATTTTGCTTATGGAGATTATGGTTTTAAAATGCTAGAGACCTATAGTTCTATTTCTCTTCAAGGTTATACTTTAGATATGTTTATAAAGTACATTACCACTATAAGGAAATCCTTAAAAGTTGAGGGAGGTTCATTGGAAGAGAGACTGCTGCAAATTGAACTTAATTGCATTGAACTAATGGAAGATATTTATTTGAAGGATAGTTCGGAACAAGCAAATAATCAATTTATGACATTTAAAAGAAGAAAAGTGCTAAAACTACTTGAGCAACAAGACTTCAAGCAGGCTAAAGAGTCAATGCAAAATACCTTAGAAAAATACATACAAATAGGCTCAGAGGATGAGTGGATATTTAAACAGATGTTATTAGATCTGGCTATAGAAACACAAGATATTCCATTACTTCGAGAGATGGGTAGATATTACGTATTTACCCTAGTACCAGGTGATCTATATTATTGGGGGAAATGGAGAAAATCCTATACTAGAAAAGAGTGGAATATTGTTATTGAAGAAGAAATAACCAAATTAAAGAATAATCTAAAGACAAAGTTTGAAAAATACACGCCGGACTATTACTGGCAAGTTGTTCACGTTATGTTACCTATTTATAAAGCTGCAAATAGGAGACAGGACTTATTCGACTTACTAGTTGAAGTAAAAATTATATTTTATCTATTTCCGTATTGGAAGTACTTAAGTAAGAAGTATTGTTTTGAGGACTTTTATCCTATTTTTACTGACTATTTTTTACAACAACTGAAAGAAGATTGCCAGTTATTAGACTACATGCATATAGGGAAATGGCTTAAAAAATGGAGCAATTTATATCCTTTAGAATCCGATAAAATACATGAGTTTATAGACTCTATTATTAAATTGTACCCAAATAGAAAGAAAATGCAAAAAGCGTTAGAAAAAGCTATGTTGTAAATTTTACTCTATTTTTAAAGAGGCTAATCTATTGATTAAAGTAATAGTATACATAGAAATAGTTCTAGACTTAACTTTTTTAATTACTCAATCAGTGAAGAGAATTTTCTAGCTTTAGTAGCAATTGTTTTAGAGATGATTCCTTTCAAACCTGTAGTGTTTACAATCAGATATATTTCGCTTTTTGGTTAGTTATACCCTTTGATTGATTAGTGGTGTTATTATGGTTTATAAATATCAAATGGTGAAATTAAACATGGTGCAGTTATCGGATAAACAAGAATGTCCAATACAGGTCTGTAAGTATAACAGTAGGCTAATTACATAAAATAATTAATTTTCTTTGTAGATATTCTTATCGAATTATTATCTTAGTTTTTTAAACAATTATATTTATAAGTGCTTATTAATCACTATGAATTTGTTAATCTTACCTGTTCACTTTGGGCCAGAATTTTTACTAAGACTATAAAAATATTTAACTATTTCGAATGTTTTTTTAACCATACTTAATTATGGACTATACAACAGCAAATAAGCAAATTAAACAGACTTTTAATGATGTGAGTGCTTTTTTAGTAAGTTGAAAAGAAGCAAAGAAGTCATAGTTATAGACTCTATTTTAGATTCCACCTTGAAATTGCAATCCGTTATCAATAAAGATTCTTTATTTCTTGAAAGTTTAATTGAGCGCTTTGAAAAAAATCTTGGATTAACGACATTACTGATAGCATAAAAAAAGAAGAAACATTACATTTAGTAAATGCTATTATTTCTATGACAAGAGATATTCACAGACTCGTTTTAGAAAGATATCTTTTAATTAATATTAATGCGAAAGAATTTGCCTCAGGAGAAATTAAGCGATTAAAATTAGCTCTTGATGGTATTGAGGAAACTTGTATTGACCTTGAAGATATTTATGTCCTCTTACCTGTGGATAAATACTTCCAACAAGCAAATGATCGATTACAAATTTTATAAAATATTCTCCACTCCCGACTTTAAAAGGGAGTCTGAAAATATTATATTAATTAGAAAAAGATCTTATAAACATTTAGTGTTTTTTTAGTTTGAAATTGGAGCTCAAATTAAGTTTTAATACACGTAATAAGTTTATTAGTAGTATTATGTGCATTTGAAAGGGCAAGATACATTATTTGTGTTTGGATAAGCATTGTAATGTTTATTTATAAAGGATTTTATTGAATAAAAGAATACGATAACGAATGAAATATCATTCATTAATATATAAACGAAGTTTATGAGTAATATATCCGACATTAACATTTTATCAGATAAGGTAATTCTAAGTAAGATTTAAGTCAACAAGAACTGGCAAATATCTCTGCACTGAGTAGATCTACGGTTAGCCTTTTAGAGCGAGGGGAAGGTATTTCATTACTTAATTTAATCAAAATACTAAGAATGCTAGATGCTTTATATATTTTGAAACAATTTGAAGAAAGAGAAGAAATTAGTCCTTTACGCTTAGCCAAGGGGAAGAAAAACTTACCAAAACGAGTAAAGAAGAAAGAGAAGGTAGAGGATTACAACACAGATTTAGGTTGGTGAAAAAAAATAACTAACCAATACCGCAAGGGATATAGGTTAGTTACTTTCTATATTTTCAGAGTTATCTTAACGTAATATTCTAGCTTTTTGCTCAGAAAACTCTCTATCTGTAATGACGCCTTGGCGTCTTAATTCATTTAGCTTACTTAATTGATCAGCTATATCCGATTGAGGTCTACTATTGAAGTTTGAGTATTCTAATTGATGTGTTCGGTTGTAGTTCCTTACTTGGATACCTAAGGTAAAAAGATCAATAAGTAAACCGATACCTAGAAAACCAAAGGTAAATATATATAAGATTCCCATTAAGTTTTTATCTAAATAAAACTTATGTATACCTAAATAGCCAAAAAAGATTAATAATACATATGCTAAGCCAGTAGATTTCATGATAGTTGTTATGTTGATTATTTGACAAAAATACCTTTTTTAGAACAATAAAAGTTATTTAATGGTGTATTAATCTATTTTTCCATTTTTTTTAAAGAAAGAGTTACTGTAAACAAAAGTGATTCTAAAGTGATTTTAATCTTTGCCGCAAAGTTTAAAATAGATAGTAGGTGTTATTTTGTATATTTATTTTCATTTGATAGAGTATAAAAAGAGCCTGGCTAGGTTGTTTTTAAAGTATTGAATGTTATTGAAGTAATGTTTTTTTAAAAGCTTTCTTTTCAGAAATAATTGCTATATTTAATTTAAATAGTAAATCTAAGCATATGGAATTCAAACTTGATAAACGCAAAGTAATTACTTTTGCTTTTAGACTTTTCTTAGTAGGACTAGTAATTGGGGCTTGTGTAGCCTTTAATCAATAGATTTTCAAAATGTCATAGCTGCTATGACATTTGTTTTTTCTACCAAAATAATCTTTTAAAATAGATGATTTCTTTTTAGGGTAACTATCTTAAAATGTCCCTAGTAGAAATAACCATACGATGTCCATTTCATAATGTATTTTAGTCGATTACTATTTTTAATAACTTTCTTATCAAATAGTGTGCATCTCTTTTTGTTTCTAGTTTTTCATGAGAGTAATTAGAAAATCTCATAATTACATTGTGGTGGATTATCAAAAACAGCTACTTGTTATATACTTGAAACAGTAGATTATTAAGGTTAGCGTACTGTTTTTGTTGACTTAAATAGAATACTATGATTTAGTTGTTTCCCCTTTTATTATTGCAAAAAGAGAAGATTTTAGTTAGCTTAGCCCTTAGAGTTGCTCAAAAATATAAGAATGTTTTCTAACTAATGAGCAAAAGTAAATTATTTTAGATGAGTCATATTATGTTTGAATACCAAGGAAAGAAGTATCCTTATGATCCTACCGATGAAAAGTCTGTTTTAGATTATGCAAATGCGCTAAAAGGGCACAGCTTAAAGAGTATAATAGAAATGTTTAATGAACAGCAAACAAATTATGATACACAAGAATCTTTCTTACCTAAAATTAGTGAAGAACTAGGTGGTAAAGGAAAGTTTGGCCAATATTTAGAGCGTGATTATTTTGGGCAGGATTTAAATAGTGAGGCTAGGGCTGATTTTCATGAAATAGGAATAGAATTAAAATCTACTCCTTTAAAAAGGTTGAAAAACGGAACGTTCAGGGCTAAAGAAAGACTAGTTTTAAATATTATAAACTACATGACTTTAGTTAATGAGCCTGATTTCTTAACAAGTTCATTCTACACGAAGAATGCTTATCTTTTGCTTATTTTTTATCTTCATCAAAGTGGAGTATCTGCTTATGACTTACAAATACATCTAGTTGGAATATGGAAGTTAATAGGGGAAGACCTTATAATGATTGAAAAGGATTGGTTGACAATTAAAGAGAAAATTGAGCAAGGTAATGCCCATACATTGTCTGAAGGAGACACTTTTTATTTAGGAGCTTGCACAAAAGGAGCAAATGCAAAGAGTCTTCGCCAGCAGCCTTATAGTGATATAAAAGCAATGCAAAGAGCATTCTCTTATAAACAATCTTATGTAAATCATATTATTGCAAGTATAGCAGGAGACAAAAAGAAATCCTATGGTAAGATTTTAGATTCTTTACAAGTATCTACTTCTATTGAAGATATTATATACAGCAAGTTTAAAAAAGTCATTAAAAATAAAACTCCTACCAAGGAGTTGATGGAAAAATACAACGTAAAGCAAAGTGCTAAAAATAAGTATGCATCAGTTACTAAGTCCTTACTAGGAGTTGACATACATAGTGAAATTGAGGAGTTTGTTAAAGCTGGTATAACAATTAGGACAGTAAGATTAGATCATAACAATACACCAAAAGAACAGACCTCATTTCCTGCTTTTGAGTTTATGGACATTTATGAGCAGCAATGGGAGGATTCTGATTTTTACAATCAGCTTTCTAATAAATTTCTATTTGTATTTTTAAAAGACAATGGGCAAGGGGATTATTATTATGAAAAAATAAAACTTTGGAATATGCCTGTGCAAGATTTAGAAAAGGTGGAAGTCATGTTTGACAGAATGAAAGAATTAATTCAAGAAGGTACAATATTACATAGTATTTCTCCCGAGGGAAAAAGGAAAACAAATTTACCTGGTAAATTTTTTAATAATATTACTCACGTAAGACCACATGGGGGAAATGCACAAGATACTTTTCCATTACCAGTACCCTTAAAAGTAAACCAGGAAATGTTTTATAGCAAACAATGTTTGTGGTTAAACGGTGATTACGTACGAGATGCTATATATTTTAGCTAAATGCATTTAAGTCTTGATCCCTAGTTTTTTATTTTTTATCTTTGGGGCCTTAAATTTTTATAGTTAATGGATATAGTAGAGCTATTTGCAGGTGTAGGCGGATTTCGTTTAGGGTTTGAAAAAGCAAACCAAAGTATTGGAGAAGATTATTTTACAGTGCGTTGGAGTAGTCAATGGGAACCATCCACGAAAGCTCAGCACGCATCAATGATCTACGAAAATAGATGGGGAAGCCAAAACCATAGTAATGAAAATATTGAAGAGGTACCTACTTCTGATATACCAGACCATGATATTTTAGTCGGAGGTTTTCCATGTCAAGATTATTCTGTAGCGACAACTTTAAAAAATTCTAAAGGTATATTAGGGAAGAAAGGAGTGCTATGGTGGACAATCAACCGTATTTTAAGTGAAAAAGAAAATAAACCAAAATATTTAATTTTTGAAAATGTTGACCGTTTATTAAAATCTCCTACTACTCAAAGAGGAAGAGATTTTGCTATTATGTTAAAATGCTTGGATGACTTAGGCTATGCAGTAGAGTGGCGTGTTATCAATGCTGCAGAATACGGTATGCCACAACGTCGTCGTCGCGTATTCTTTATAGGTTACTTAAAAGGGAGTGCTATTTATAATAGGATTCAAGCTGATCAATTAGACCATTGGTGTTTAAACCAAGGGGTAATGTCTCAATCATTTCCTATTAACAATCAAGTTACCAATGAACAGTATATTCCTTTTACCCAAAATTTAGAAGAGGTTAGTGAAACCTTTGGAATAGGGAAGAAAATATCTGATTTTCAAAATGCTGGAATGATGTATAACGGTCAGATTTATACAGCTAAAGTAACTTGTGCATATGATGGAGAAAAGACCTTATTGAAAGACATTTTAGTAAAAGAACAAGATGTTCCACAAGAGTACTACATTGAGGATAAAGATATTGATAAGTGGAATTATTTAAAAGGAGCTAAAAAAGAAGTACGCAAGAGTACCTCAGGTTTTGAATATAATTATTCAGAAGGGGGAATGGTATTCCCAGATAACTTAAATGATGCTTCTAGAACTATAATTACAGGTGAAGGAGGAAAGAGTCCTTCACGTTTTAAACACGTAGTACTAGATAAGAATAATAGGTTAAGAAGACTAGTTCCAGTGGAATTAGAACGTTTAAATATGTTTCCTGATAATCATACTAAACACGATAATGTTAGTGATACAAAGAGAGCCTTCTTAATGGGGAATGCTTTAGTTATTGGAATCATCGAACGATTAGCATTGGAGGTAAAAATTCAGGATGAATTGTAAGAAAAAAGAATTGTTCTTGAACTGAAGAAGGACAAAATATATTAGAAGGGTTAAATTTTATTTTATAAAATTTAACCCTTCTGCATTTAAAGAGCTAGTGTTTGAGTATAAGTTATTTAAGAACAAAAAATTACTAATAACTTTATTTTAGGAAAAGGAAAGTAAGTGTTTTTTATGAGTATTTGTTTGTCTAGAAGTTAGATAACTCAAACAAAAGGTTTATGGGTGAATATCATGGAAAATAGGGATTTCACTTTATACCCCTAAGTACTACCTTTACCTTGTCATAATTGCTCGGGATTGTGCCTATAGCTTTTAAATAAAATAGAATGCAAAAGAAAACGACTTCCTTACTTGAACAAATACAAAAGCGCTTAGATAGTTTAACCTCTAGTCTAATTAGTGATATAGAACTTATTGGCCAAGAGACTTTATCAACTATGAATAGTACCTCTAGTACTGATAAAGTAAGTACTATCTATTTCGAATATAGTTTTGATGATTTACAACTTTACTATTGGAGAGAGGATCAAAGTGGGGATCTAATTGGTTCTTCTGTCACTCAGCTTCCAACACATAATCCAGAAGGAGTTTTACCTAAAGTCCTTTTAGATAGTATTATGGATTTAGAAGATGACTTATACCTGGAAGATAAATTATCTGATGAGGATATTTTAGATCAAATAGAACACTTCAACCAGCAAAGATGTGAGATGTTTGAAAAGTGGTTCTTGTCTTGTTGGTCTTTAGCAAGTGGTAAGGATAAATGGGATACAAAGGCTTATTTCAGCGTGCATGATAGCTACTTTAAAACAGAGTTAAACTAAACAAAGATGACAACACAGGAATTAGAAAATATTCTACCAAAAGATAACCTATTAGAGGTAGAGAGTAGGTTAATCACTAAAATAGTGAATAAGCCTTTTAACATGGCTAATAAAATGACTTATGAACCACTATTAGAGCTATTAGAAATTCTTTTTATAAGAGAATATCCCAACTTCGAGTACTGCGTAAAAATAGGACAGCTTTTCTTAGAAAATGAAGTTACCTCTATACATAGTAATTACCGTTATTTTAGGGAAGTAGCTTTATGGTATCTAAGCTTTGTAGACTCTAAAGAGAATAAAGAAAAGGTATATACGATCCTAACGGAGAAAGGAGATGCGGTGCTTAGAGAAAAAAGAATCACACGTATTTGTAAAGAGGAACATGTAGAGGCTGCTTTAAATAAATATAAACAGAGCAAAGACGACCTAGATTACTTTTATTATGGTACAGGAGTCATTTCAAAAGTATTACAATTATTAGTACATGTAAACAAGGATACAGAGCAAGGACAACGTTTAATTGCTTTAATAAAGCAGACTATACAAGAGATGAAAGAAGTTTTACCACGCCTTAAAGCTGTGTAGAAAAGGTAGATTTAAAATAAGTGTTACATCTGTTGACAAAGACACTCTCAAGCGAAAAGTTAAGTAGTAAGAAGTATTCTTAAAAAGATGTACAAAAAGCTGAATATGGAAGGAAACACAATGATAGAGCAGATGCTCACTCAAGTAAAACAAAAAGAAGACCAGTGGTACTCTCATAAAGTTATATACGCTTTACCTGAGTGGTTTAGTTTAGTATGTGATGCCAAGGAAGTAGCCTTATTGGCGGTTCATGGTAAGGAAGGTTTGAAGGTAATTAGACAAAGAATAGATTTTAAAGTGGATTTTTACAACGAAGAATCTATTCTTTACTATTTTAATTTTCTAGATAATCAAATGGATAAAAGTCTACCTGTTGTGGGGTATGTTCTATTTTATAATGAAAATATTATAGCTCAAAAAGACAAGAACTATAAAAAGGAGCTGACGGCTTTCGAACTAGAGGAAATTCGCAAGTATAATTTAGAGAGAGATAAAGTAAAGATTTCTACTAATTACTTTGACACAAACTTCAATATGATAGATACATTTGAATAAAGCTTTTACCTGTCTCCTCATTAGCATAACAAGTAGTTAACTATGTTTCTTAATTAAGTAAGAAAGAACTTTGTAAAGTAGCTAATGTTTAATGGTTCACATGTTTTGTATTAGATAACTTTTATTTGAAGTTATCCTTTATAAAATAAAGGGAATCGGGTAGTACAACGTAGAACTATAGCTTAGGGCATAATTGTAAAAGGAAGCAGACAAGCAGTCTACTAAATAAATAAAGGATGTACGAATTACAAAAGAAATATAACCAGTTGTCGAAAGGCTTTAGAGCTAGTCAGTACAAGGATAATAACTTATTAGCTGATTTGTTTACGCTTAAAGAAAAACTGGAGCAAAAGGAACTTCTTATAGCAGAGAAAGAGATTTTAGTAGGGCTTTATACTCTACTTGAATTTCATCAGAAGGCTTACCAATTATACGACGAAATTGCTGATACATCTCTTTTCAAGCAAGTAGCTCGTTTGAGTGTATTACAAGATAAGGCACTCTCGATGAAAGATACTTTTGCTAGAAAAGATCCAAGAGAGCCTATAGTATTCCATGCACCTACAACCTTAGAATTATCTGGTTTTATTGAGTCGGATAAAGCGTATGCATATCATCTAAGAAATAAGGAAGTAGTTGTATTTCAAAAGAAGGTTTCCTGTGATAGGGTTTACTTATACAAGGAAGATGAAGTAGAGTTAAACGCTCTTGATATTAAAATGATTAATAAAGCATTATCTAAGATGGCAAATTTTAAAGAAGAACTTATTCTATTTTATAATAAGTCATTTGAAACTTCATTAGGGTTAAATGCTAACGCACATTGGTATACTACTCTAGAGGTATTTAGCCTACATTTTAACTTATATAGCCAAGATGATATGGAAGTTAGAATTACAGCAGGGGATAATAATTTAGTAGATCACCTTTTAGATATTTGTGTAGATAACCTAGAGGTAGTAAGCATGGATTATGATGGATAAATACAAGGTAAATATGGCTTTAAAATGGAAAATCATGGGCTTATTATGCATATTTAGTTTTCTTAGTTGTTCTACATCTTCTTATAGAGTACAACTTGAAACAGTTTTTTCTACCCCTTCTTTGCAAAAATCATCAGATAATGATTTTAGCTCCAGTAAAACAATGGAAATAAGCCCTGGTATGCTAGAGCCTAGTATTATTGTTTTACATGAGAGTAAGAAGAGTTTAGAATATCAGTTACAAGGGTTTTTATCTTCTTCTGGATTAAGAGCTCAAAGAATAGCAAAGATTACTTTGGATAAACAAATAAAAGGAGACACTCTTTATTTAGTGCATATTGTTGAGGTTGCTAGAGTAGCAGGAAAAGAAGGTAATAATACCATTGGATATAATTATACTAAAAAGCAAAGTGTGGATATTCCAGAAAACACAGCTGCTATAGAAATCGAATTATATCAAAAGCTACCTAGAAATGATTTTGGTTCTCCTGAGGATTCTATTTCTCTAAACCCCTTAGCATCTATCGTTATTACTACAAATCAATAGGTATTACCTTAAAATAGAAAATGAAAAGTAAAACTCTAAAGTTTTGTATCGGTGTTTTATTAGTAGTTGGCATTAGCATACTATTATGGGAGAGCTTTTTTAAGCAAACTCACAATAGTGTAATAGTCACTCTAGAGGATGGATTATCTATTGAAAAAGTCGAGATACAACGCGTTTCTCATTCTATTAATTCCACCTCTGATCAAAAGCTTTTTACAAAAGGACTTACAGACAAGGTGTTTATAAATGGGAAGGCTGAGGTATTTGAGAAAAAGGTAGGGGAAAATGATTTCTTAGTTGTTTATGATAATAGCTACTATACCATCTTCCGACATTTTATTTTGAATGACTATTATAATGGGATACCAGATGGTCATACGTATCATTTTACCCTTTCTAGAAGTAGTGATACTTTCTTATTAAAAGTGGATATAGAAGGAGAATTTGAAAATTACTTTGATTTAGAGATGATTCCTGTAGAGTTAGCTCCATATAGTATTTGGACAAAGAAAATAGAAGTTGAACAGATAAACTTATAGGACCTAAAACACAAGGAGACACTCCTAAAGGATTCAAAAATTAAAAAATGAGATAGGAATGAATATAGAAAAATTTAAATATTTAGTTGAGCAAGTTGAACAGGTAGGTGAGGAGGTAGAGTTCTTCGGGAGTGCATCTGATAAGGCTATTCAAGAACTTGGTGAGCGTTTACAAGTAGTATTAGATCAGCAGATTTGCTCTTATTTGAAAGAATTTGGTGGAGGTGGTATTATAGAGGAATTACATACTAATGGGATATGGGATCAAGATGCAGTAGAGGATAATATTTACACCTTAGAAGGAGCTACTCTTTATGGCAGAAAGTATTATAACTTACCGCATAATTATGTTGTAATAAGTAGTGATTTTTTCAGTGGTTGTTGGGTATTAGAATGTAGTAACCCATTACAAAACCCTGTGTATAATTATAATTGCGCCTTAGAGAAAATAGAGAATAAATTATTCGACTCTTTTGAAGATTATTTGCTGACTCAATGGCAAGGATTTGTAGATGAGATACAAGAGGATTTTTAGCAAAGTGTCTAAGTGTTTTATAAAATTTCTATAGAGTGGGGAGTATAAGTCGATTACAACTAACCATTTTCTTTTAAAAATAAAAAGCCTCTTAAAGTCGACTTCATCTTGATTCTAGAATTTAAAAAATAACTTTACAGTATAAACACATAATAATGTATTAAAAGAATCACGTTAATTGGTTGTTTTGGTTGTATTTAGGTATTTTTATCAAAAAGAAAATATGAGAAGTTTATTGTTTTTGCCATTACTTTGTCTAGGTCTTTTGCTTATGGCATGTCAGCCTAGTTCTAACCAGTATACAATTGATAATCCAACTGATCAAGCAATAAGTGTCTACATTGACCAAACGGCTTATGATATTCCTGCCAATAGTAAATTGGATGTAGATATCAAATTCGGAAAACACACTTTAAAATACCTAGACCAAGAGGTTAACTTTCACAATGGAGGACGTGTGAATAATTCTACTGCTATTATTAATCCAACTCAGAGCTCTTATGTTTTTCTAAAAACTTTGTTTGTAGATAAGAACGATTCTAGAGCTACTCCAGAGTTTATTGCTCAGGCTACAAGAATACTAAGTGATTCTGTACAACTAAGTTTCAACGATACAATAACAAAGTTATTTGTTCCTTTTAAAGTGAGCAATCAATTATTTATACAGAAAACGGACTTTGATTGGGACTTTGGATTAGACCAGGATTTACCACAAGAGATGTTATTAAATAGTCCTTTAGTTACTTGGCAGAATCGCCATTTATTAGAAGACAAAAACTATCAGCAAGGTAAATTCCAACAGTCAGCTAATAAGTTATTTAGAGAGCAAGAATTTAAAGATTACCTAAGTCAATTTCAAGACGATAAAATAGACTTTATTATTACTAAGCTACCTTATAACGAATTGCCAAAAGTAAGTGTTTCTTTGGTTACTGTACAAAACATTGAGGATCCTTTATTTGCCAAGGCAATAAATGATAATTTAGCGCAATTCTATCAATGGCAAGATGCAAAGGGGAGTAGTTCTGTACAAGGTTTCAAAGACTATTTTTTCTCAAGTCATTTAAGAGATATGGAAGTGGAGTTTAGAGACAAATATCCAAAGACATATACTTTCCCTGAATCTGTAAGGGAATTGCAAGAGCAAGTCAATCCTTTTTTACTTTATCAGTTAAATATAATACCGTAATAGGACACTAATAAAGCCAATCAAGAAAATTATTTGAAGTATTATTGTCTAATAACAAAAGTGAAAATAACTCTATTAGAGGTTGTTGAGTTATTATAAACTATCTATAGGCTTCCCTTTTTTAGGGTGACCTATAGATGTCCTCGTGCATTAAAATTTAGGGTTTTTAATATCTAGTAAAGTGTTTATTCTAATATATACTTAACATTTACTTCAGCTTCAAATTTTATTTTTTGGAATTCAGTATACATGGGCTCCATTGATTTTGCACCATATAAATTAGACATCCCTCGAATTGTAATTCCTAGAGTTTGACCTTGTAATGCATTAGAAATAGAATTATCATCTGATATGTAAATTGCTTTTCCTACTTTTTGTTGTAGTGGTTTAGCTAAACTCTCCGCTGTTAATTTGGATTTTAATACAGCTTTTGATTTTAATTCAAGTAAAAGTTCTTCCGATTTAGAATATTCTGTTCTCTCAATGTTGACATTTGAAATCCCTACATTTTCTAATTCAGTTAAAACTTTTGCGGCAGTCACTGCGTCCCTAACTAAAAGAGAGTACATTTTTGTTTTTATCACACTTTGACCTTTTAAGAAATATTGCTTGAAATTACTTGAGAAGTCTAATAAGGATAAGTCTTTGTGAGTATCTATATTTAAGTTCTTTAATACTGATTCTAATTGTCTTTCTTGCTCCTCAACAGATTTCTTATTTTTTGAATCGCTTTCATTTAAGTGGATCGAAATAAAAATTTTGTCTGGTATAACTAAAGAGTCTACTCTAGCAGTTGTTTCAATAAAGGGTTGATCTAGATAATTTTTCTGCGCTAATAATTGGCTTACAGAGAAAAGGAAAATAAGAAATAAAAGAGTTTTTTTCATAGTCTTTATTATAGGGGAAATGTTAGTTAAATCTTGTTCTTTCATAGATTCATTACAGAATTTTGGAAATTCAAATAGTTGATACTAAGGTTGATTATAGGTTAAAAGAATCTAGGTTTAGAATTAATAAATCTACAAAAATAATAAATACAAGCAGCTATTAATTAGAATAATATGTCCGTATATAAGTAACCCTTTGACCTCCCATTTAGAGGTTACTTTCTATTTCTTAAATCTAAAAAATAGTTCAACCTAAAAATAGAAGATTAGTTCCATATATAGCTTTAAACAATTCATGCTGGTAATACCAGCATGAATTGTTTAAAGCTCTTTAAAATAAAACACTTTCTCTTTTTTGTTGATTATCTTACAGGTTATTATTTTGTTTATCAGTTTTACATGTTTATGTTCATTATCCTCTAATTCTAATTGGATTTGGAGGGAAGAGGACTCTGGTAAAGAGGCTTTTACTTGATCTAGGGGTTTTAAAAGTCTTAATTTAATAGTTGTTGGTATATCAGATAAGGTTATAAGGGGATTTACAATTTCGAAATTTTCATTATCTAAATTTAGTTTCACTTTAATATCCTGGTATTTTTTAGGTAGATTTTGAGTTTGAATGGAAAGTGGAAATTCTAATTGCTCATCTAAATTAACTACTACATTGGTTTGATTAATGTATAGAGTATAAAACTCGATACCATGAATAAACTCTACCTTATTGGTCTTCTCTACTTGAGAGCGAAGTTTTTGATCTATGGCTTCTGAGGTTAGCTCTACAATAAACATATAATAGTCTTTGTCTTTAGAAAAATCTTGCCATTGTGGTATTTCCTGATAAAGTTTTGAGATGGGTGGATTTCTTACCGTATGCTTTCCGTCAGTTAGTAGGTATATGATATTTATCTTATTGGGATCAACATATTTCTTGGCTTCCATCCATGCATTGTAAATATTAGTGTTTTGCCCTGGTACAGTTTTGGCAGATATGGCATTTAATTGATCAATCAATTCTTGCTTACCCTTTTGAGTTGCTTTCTGCTGCCAAGTATCTATGATCTTATCTTGCCAAGTGATCAGAACTATATCCGAAGAAGGATCTTGGATTTCTCTAATAGCTTTAATTAGCTGCTCCCTTACTTGATCAAAAATATCTAGGTTGCTTTCTGAGGCTAATCCCCACATGGATTTTGTGATGTCTAGTTCAAAGATATATTTCTTTTCCATCGTATTATCCTGTGCCCTTAAAGTCTGAAAGCAGAGTAAGGTGAAAAAAGAGAATAGTATAAATTTGAAAGTGGATTTCATGAGTTGTTTCATTTTTTAGATGTTTTAGCTATATTGTCTAAAGAGCTTATAGTTTCAATTTGTATACAAACAAAGCGATCTTGATTAGGATTGTTTATTAGCTGAGGTATAGAAGCAGAGTAAAAGGGTTCTAGAGCTTTTGTTATTATATTATTGTTTTTAAAGGGGTATAAAGAAATTAATTCATGAGACTGCTTTTGATACGTTGGTATCATATTGATGAATGTATTACTTCTTTTTTGCAGTTTTTTAATATCTATATCATAGTCAAATTCTGTGAATAATTTCTTGTGATCATAAGCACTATTCATGTATTGATCCATTTTAAAATCAATGATATTCTCCCTATGCTTGATAGTAGCCATTATATAATGATCCTGTATTTCCTGTATTAAAAAAGCATGCTCTTGGGAGTCATAGGAAAATACAGCATTTAAGTCCATATTAGGTCCTTGGTGGAAATGTTTTTTATTTTCTTTATAATAAGAGTTTAAAAGTTTATCATCTAATATATTCTGCACAAACGGATAATCAATATAAGGTGCTTTATCAAAAAGGCTTTGTAGCCTTTTATAAGTAGTTTTCATTCCGTTACTTAGAGTCTCTACCGTTTTGTAGTTATGTAAGCAAATCTCATATAAATCATACAGTTTCTTAAGACCTTGTTCTATACTAGCCTTGCTCTTAGAATTATTTCTTATCTCTATCTCAATATTGCCAATTTTTAATTCAAGGGTTTTTATTTGCTGTTTTACTTTACCTGAACAAAATATTTTTGAAAAGAAATTCATCTTATTAAGTTTGCTTTTTGCAGAATTTAAAAGAGTTTGTAACTCTTTTATTTCATGGTCTAAAACAGATGTTTGGTGAATTTGAATTTGCTTTCGCTCAAGGGGTTTTTTGTAATTATTAAAGATTCTTTCTAAATCCTTATTGTATTGTAATAGGGAGTCTCTCGTTTGTTGAAGCTTCTGGTTTAAGTCTTCAATTTCTTGGCTATAGTCAAGTTTCGATTCTTCTAGCTCTTCAATTTCCTGTATATAGGAAGCCTCTAAAATCAATAAGTGCTTAGCTTTATCAAGGCTAGTATATTGTTTTTTGTCTTCTATAACATAAGTATATACAAGGTGATATACCAGTTCTTTTAAAGAGTATTTACAAGTAAATTCATCTCCATTGATAATTTCACTTGGTACTCTACCAAGAAGTAAAGACAAAATATGCAGATAGGAACCATAACTTAAGTCATGGTCTTTTTGCATAACAAAGTCATGAATTTTACTTAAATCCTCTTTAGGGTCTTTGTATACTTGCTCTAAGATTGGATTGATCCAATCTAGGGAAGTTGTGTCTAAAAGATTTTTTTTAGAATTAATGATTTGTTGTTGATTTAGAAAACCTTTATAAATGCGCTTGTCGAAGTAGCGATCAAAATAAATTTGATCAAAGAATACCATGCCAATTCCTAAAGCTATAAAGTTATTATACCCAGGTAGATTACTAGTAAGGCTATATTCATTGGTCATCATATTTATCCAAAACTCATAGAGGGCAAAGGGTAAATAGTCGTGTTTTTTTCCTAGGAATACAGAATCTATATTTTTATCGTCAATTAAAAATATTTTATCAACGATGATGTTTTGTATTTTGATTTGCTCTAACTCACTTAGGTTCTTTTGTAATTGCTGCTCTTGAGTAGAGGATAAAATTCCAGTTCCATCTGAGATTATTACATAGTTTTTTATAATAACCGTACCAAAGGTTCCTTCTTGGGTGTATTGCCTGATAATATCACTTAAAGACTTCACTAAAGAAATGTCTATATCTATTCCAGAATAGAGCAGGTTGACATTTATGAAGTTGTATTGTAGGTCTTTAAAAAGTACATTTATAATAGAAATTAAGTCATTATAGGCTTGTGCTAAGAAAATATGGTTTTCACTTAGAGATTCGTCTTTTTTATCCAATAAAGAATAAGGAGTTAATGCCATAGACTCTTTATTAAATACCTTGTATGTTGTTACATCTTTGGCTTCAATACTATAAAAGGACATTAATTTAACAAGAGAAGTCTCGCGAGTAGTAAATATACCCGCAAGACTTTCTATGCATACTTTAGCCTCTTTTCCAATTGCAATATTAATGGATGGACTTATCATAAAAATGTTGTTCTTTTAATTTAACTCTTTAGTCACAAAATCAATTTCTTTTCGAAGTAGATCGGCTACTTTTTGGTAAATAGGCTTTTCTAAATCTTCTCTAGAAAGATTAATTTGAGCGTAATTAGTAACATAGTTTTTCTTGACATCTTGTATCAAGTTGCTACTAATAGACTCACCATCTTTAGATTGTTTACTTTCGATACTTTGTATCAGCTCATCTGTAAACTTTCCTCTTTTGAAAAGGTCAAAAGCTTCATCTCTGTATTCTGAGAGATTATACCAATACCCATCTAGTGCATCTCCTTGATTAGGAGAGTAAATCTTATAGATGTTTTTCTTGTCGTCTAACTTTATAAAACCGTAGCCAAAGGCTAATACCCAAGCTTGAAGGCTATTATCTTCTTGTCTTACTGGCCACATCGAAAAATTGGTACGCTGCATTTTTGTAAGCCAATTCTTATCTATATTATAGACCATGGCACTGGTGTTTTCACTTATCTTATCATGATCTTTTGCGTAACCTTCCACATCTAATACACCATAGATAGGAGAGGCAGCTTCCATTCTGTAACAAATTACTTTATTGTGTATTCCTGTTGATACATAGTCAATGTTTTGGTTTTGTATTAGACTAGAAAACGAATTTTTAAACTTGGAATTCTTTGAAGGAAGTCCAATAATAAAATAATCGAATATTTGTTTCCCCACCGTATACCCCTTAGAACTATGTTGCCATAGGGCATGGGATTTGGCTAGTAGTTTATTTGCTATTTCTTTTGTTTTATCTTCTGGTAAATCTCTTAATACGTCATCAATAGATTTGTTTCTAAAGCTTTGAGCTTTAGGTAACTTCTTACAGTATTTCCAAAAAATGTTTTCAATACTTTCTAAGTTTAACTCCTCAAAAGACAAAATACCATTTTGCAGGGTTTTTCTAAATGAGGCAATAAAGTCTGGTAACAAATAATCATCTTTGCTAGCATAGGTGTTTGCTATGTCTTCTTTGTGTAGGTCAATGACAAAAGTTTTTTGCTTCTCATTGGTAGCATTGACCATGTTATTTACAAAGCTTGTAGCTATTTCTTTCACTCCAGTTAATTTGGAAGTAATGGTTTCAATTTTGTTTTTATAATCAGATACCTCTTCTATTAATTTATTTAAAAATTGCTTAGCATAAACTCTTCTTTTGATTTCATGAAGGTTACTTGCTTGCCTGTTAACTAATTCACTTAAGGATTCTTTACTCTCTCTAATAGAAGATTTCTTCAAGAAAGAGGCAAGTCCTTTAGAACTTGACTGCAGGTGAATTATGTCGCTATCTAAAGCTGTTTCTAAGTTGGCTTTTTCTTTAGAGAACTCTTGATGTTCTTCATCCATTTCCTTAAAGAAGATCTTTAATTGATTATCTAAATCAATTAGAAAGTCTTTTACATTTCCTACTCCATGTTCTGAGTTAAGTTCCTTAGTTATAAAGTCTTTTAAATGCTTGCAAACTTCTTTGAATTTTTCATTCTCTACTTCTTTAATAGTTATTTCAGCAGAATTCTCCACAGAATTTAAGTAAGCTGCAATTTGATTCTTTAAATCACTAACATCATCTACATGAGGAAATAAATTAGAAGGTGTTTTATTAAGTAATGCGTTGATTAAATTATCATTACCATTGTTCTCACGTATATTAACCTCTGGATTATCAATAAATAGATTGGCTAAACGCTGAGCATCCGCATCTGGGCTTAACAAGTTATTTATTATACTTTCATATACTCTTCGTGCGAAAATATTACCTAGGGTATTACCATCGTAATAAAGTTCGCTCATTCCCATTCCGCATGCCCATGCTCTTTTATTTAAGACATCAAGGGCGCCTCCTGATAGAATAGTAATAATATTGTCGTATACACTATTCATATTAGCACTAAGCTCACTTGCCCCAGTAAACATTGCTAAACCAATTTGTTCTGCAATGTCGGAGATATGGTTTACAACCGCTCCACTTGTATTTTTATTTCCGATGGTAAATAAAATATCAAAAGGGTTGGTTTCAATTGGTATAATCTGATTATTAAGATTAATGGTTAAACCATGATTTGGAATATCTTTACTCATTAAAAAGTCAAGGTCCATTAAAGCCCCATAGCTATTTGGTCTTGTGTTAGCCATAGAAACCCCTTGTTGCATGGCATTAAATACATCAGGTAATACAGCAAAACCTATATTGGTTACATTACTATTGCCTTTTAAAGCTTCTTTAACTAAGTATACAATATCAATAAAAGTTCCACTACCTGTTCCACCTGCAATAGAGAACACAAAACTAATTTCAATACCACTATCCTTTGGTGTGAATTCTGTTTGATTTGCTATATTGATGTTTTGTATATCGGCTATTTTCTTTTGCACTGCGTGCATAATTGTAGCTTGGTTGAAGTAGGTTCCGAACCTTCCATTAGTTCTTACTTGGCCAGCACCTTGCCATAGGTTTCTAAGGGCGTACTCGTTTTCTTGTGGCATCCAATCAAAAATAGTATCCTTATTTAAGTTATAAGCAGCTGCAGCACCTTGTACTCCAATATGTATGATTTCAGATGGAAGAAAAGATACTTTATCATTAGTGTTTTGGTGCTCTCTAAGAACATTATCTCTAGGGATAGTTTTTGAACCTGTACTAACATCGGTATCAATTACTAAAAAACCAATCATTGGGGGAATTTGACCGTATGTGTCTAAAAAGCGCTTTTTGGTTTGAAGTAATGCTTGTGCTCCTGTGCCACCAAGACCTATAAATAAACTTCTTTTTAAGATATGTGCCATAATTTAAATGTATGTAATGGTTATTTTTTCTTTTGTTTCATTGTTGGTTAGTTGGTATTGTTTTCCTTTTTCTAAAGTGGAGGTAAAAGGTTCTATAGTATAATGACCAGCCGTGCGAATTCTTACTTTTCCTTTAACTCCTGGGGTTAGGTGGATAGGAGAGGTGAAAAAAGGATTTTTATACCCTTGTCTATTTCCGGTAAAGAGCTTTTTAAGGAAGCCTTGCTTAATTAATACATTGGAGTAAATAACCTCTATTTTCCCTCTAAGATTCACATTGAGATAAAACGGAGCTTGAATGGTAACTTGTCCTTTACTAAAGCGTTTGTAGACAAAAGGTTTAATAAATAGAAGGTAAAATAAAGTAATACCTATTAAAATACTGAGAATCCAAAGTATTGTAACCTTTAATGGATTGGTAATTTTCTGGTGATGGGCACTCCATTTATAGATGGTAGTGTTATTTGGATTTTCAAATTCATTTACACGATCTAGATTATTGTCATCAATACTCATATAACCATAAATATCGCTTAGCATAGGGTCAGTGATTACCAATTTGAACTGTAAAGTATCTCTAGATTTATCTTTTGAGTTTAATAGTATTTTACCATTTTCAACTTTTGTATCATTGATTATAAAATGATATCCATTTTGACTTGTCAAAGGACTTTTATTTTGATCTTCTAAGATAATATTCACATAGGAATTAGATTCTTCTGCCCAATTATTAAAAGTATATGAGAATGATTTTTCTAGGGTATCCGATCTTTTTTCCTTCCAAAGAAAAGAGTCATAACTTGTAGCATTACCGAAGTTGGAGTTAGACAGACTCTCTTGTTCTGGTTTATCACAACGGATAAAAAGAACAGAAATAATACATAATGAAACGGCTAGTTGTAAAATCTTATACATAATTATTTTTAACATATTGTTATAAAAATACATAAAATTCAAACAAATTACAATAAATGTTTTGTGAGTTATTATATTTATTTGACGTACGATTGTTTACTTATCTTATATTAAGTTAATTTTAATATATTAATTAGAGATGGTTTTAATCCTCAAATTGGGTAATTTCTATCTGTTAGTTTAATACAATTCTTGGAAATAATTTTGATTATTAGCTAGTAAACTCAAAAGATGGAGTATGGAAATTTAATCTAGTTCTATTAATAGAACTTAAAAAAAAACAGGTTAGAGGTTAAGAGTATATTTCACAAGTGATCGGGGGAAATGAAGTAATAAGAACTCGTTAAAAGGTAAGGTGTTTTTCTTCTATAAAACATAAAAGTCGGTTCTCTAAGCATTTTGTGTTTAGGTCCAAAATGTTTTGCTAATCACAAAGGTTTAAAAAGATTAAAGTTGTTTATAAGTAAACAATAATTCAGGTTATACTATTAGAAATTAATAATTTGGAGTATAATTTTCTATCTTTAGAAAATGACCAAAAATCTTAGGAAATGCGCAAGACTATATTCTTTTTCTTTCTTTTGACGATAATACCTATTAATGCACAGGTGATTGATAATCAAATCATACTCTCGGTTTCTCCTTCTGTAAGCAGGACACCAGAAAATAATGCTATAATAGAAAAGCTGGCCTTATTTCTTCAAACTAAGAATCAAGATATGTACCATAATACACTTTGGAACCCACAGGATTTTCAGACTTTTATTACTCCATATAGGTCAATAGTAGGGGTAGAACAAGGCAGATTAGGACCTTACTTTTATCAACCTACTTTAATGGAGCTGGTTCCAACAAAAGATACAACCAAAAAAATAGCCAAACTAGCCTATATTGGACATAATCCACAGACCAAAGAAAACCTACTTAGAATTATTTATAATATTGTAGTGGATATTTCAAATGAGAAAATCTACTTTAGCTCCTATACGGATTTTGCTACAGCAACTTGGAACAAATTTACTCATGGGGGAGTGCAGTACGTTATTTCTGAAAATAGGTCAGTTAATCTTGTTCAAGTAGAACAGCAAGAGAAGGATATTGAGCAGCTGATCAATTTTTTTAATACAGAAAAGCTACCTATTACGTATTATTCCTGCGTGGATGCAAAAGAACTATTTAATATAAAAGGTTTTGATTATACTTCGGATATGTACTTGTCTGAAAATGGGGGACTTGCTGAAGTAGGAGGGATGGTGTATTCGGCTAATAATGCAGAAATCTACACCCATGAAATCACCCATATTTATACAAGAAAGTTATTTCCTTTTCTTCCCACTATTTTAGACGAGGGATTAGCTACCTATTTTGGTGGAAGTGGGTTTTATGATTATCAGTGGCATAAAAAGGCTTTAAAAGAGTATGTAGATCACAACCCGATAGACTACGCATATTATCTAGATAAGCCCTATGAAAGGTTCTATATAAATGAAGAAACACCGGTACCTTACCTTATTGGGGCTCTTGCTGTTGAATATGGTATTATTCTTTTAGGGAAAGATAAGTTTGTAGAAACCTTGTATCAAATCAATGGCCAGAGCGATGTATGGCAAGTTCTGGATACTTGGGGATTAAACAAGGCTAATATCAACCAAGAGTTAAATAAAGTACTAGTGAAGAACTAAGATGAAACTAGCTTAACTAAAGTATCTTTATTAGTAATATAGTAATTAGTGAAATACAATCATGATGTAAAAGTATTTCAACAAGTGTGTAAGCTAAAAAGATTTAGAAACATCGGATATTTCCAATTGGTATGTCAAGAACCAAAAAGAGAGAATTTCCTTTGAAGGGAAGAAGAATTCACTACCAGATATTTTGGATAGTTTTCCTAAATTTAAAAAGCTGTACATCGTACTTTACGAAGCTTAACTATTTACTACTTAGTATTTTTAAAATGCAGTCCTTATCAGAGTTGAATATTATATCAAACTCTCTTGAAAAGTAGGAGTTAGACAAACTCGAGCAAGAACTTCCTGAGTTAAAAATTATAGGAAAGGACATAGTAATCGATTTTAAATAAAACGGATTATGCTGCTCTATTAGTGAATCAACTTCCATTATAAGCTAGGGCGCTTATCCTTGGAAAGAAGACTTAAGTACTCTTTCTTTTTTATAGTTCTTGACTTTAATATTCTACAAATTTGATTAATTTTATTTCGGTTTTTTTAAAGCTATACTAAGATATATACAATGGATAAAAAAGAAAATGACTGGTTTTTAGACTTACTTATACTAATTCCTGAACTACCGGGTATTTTGATGTTACTATTTGGTTTACTCTACTTATATTGGTCTAAGAAAGGAGATGATTGGATGTATGATACAGGAGGCCCTGGGGTGTTTACTAATATTACGTGGATTAAGAACACTTATGGAGAAAAGGCGGCTAAAGGCTCTAATTTGCTTATTGCTTGGACTCTTATTGTGCTAGGTATAGTGCTTATTTTAATTGGAATATGGCTTCATATTGAAATTCTAACAAGTGCTAAATAGCCCTTTATCTACAATCAATGTTATAACTTTAGAATGATAAATTGTAAAAAAGGATTACCCAAGTAGACAAAGGATGTTTTCTGTTTTTCTTGCAATTTATAAGTAGATAGTTAATCGATCTTTATGCTATAGGTGTCGACAATAGTATAGTTGTTATCCTTGATTACTATGGTATATTCACCTTTATTTAAATAAAGTGGTTTTCTTATGGATTGGTCTCCAATTTCAAGTACATCTGCAGGAATCCCATTATGTTCAAATTCCCCTAATCTATAAGCTAAAATAAGTAATGGTCCATCCTTTTTTGTGGTAGGATACTCTACCCAGTGTTCTTTTTTTCCTGCATTGAGCCAATGAGGACGATCATTAATATACTGTGTCATAGGATGAATAATAACTATATCTGTTTGTCTGTTTTCTGTGGTACCATTGAATATTTGTTTATCCTTATCTTGTAATACAATAGATTCTTGGCTGTTATTTAGGCGCATGAATAAATGATTATTCTCTAGTTTAGATCTTTCTAAAAACATCGTTTGGTCTATTGTTAATGGATCGATTTGCATATTTTCTTTTAGCCTTCCTGCCATGGCCTTTCCCCAAATAGGATACTCATTTTCATAAACATGGGCGTAACCACAGAGGATGAGAGTTTTACCCTTAGGTACGCTTTCTATAAAATCTTGAATATTCTTGGCCTGTTCAATTTCTCTTTCAGTATTATTTTTGCCTTGAGTCGCTTCATAGCTAAAAAGAGTAAAGCCAAAGCGTAATGCTTCGGTTATTAAATTACCAAATTCAGGTTCTTTCGTATAGTAGCCACTCTCTAAAATAGGATATTTACGCTGGTTTATTTCTGTATCGAACAAAGCCTCAAGCCCAAAGTAACGATAGCCGTTATCATATAGTTCTTGGAGCAGCGATTTGGTAAATAATCGGTGAAGGGCAAGGTGATGCGCTTCATTTATAATGACAATTTCTTTGCTTTTTGCTTGTTCTATGATGTAATCCTTAGCATTTATTTTGTTGCTTTCAGCAAAATACAAACTATCTCTTACACTTGTTTTGGGTGGTTTTACGCCATTCTTATCCCAAGTTGCTAATACCTCCGGATAGTGGCCTGAAAAGGATAATTCCGCTGCACCTAATTGATATTTCCAAGCGAGCGTATCATTGTCTATTTCTTCTAAAATTGTACTTGAAAACTTATATACCTCAGGACGTTTTTGTCCAAAGGAAGATATAAGATGAAAGAGAAAAAGTAGTGTAGCTATTTTCTTCATTTTTTTAATAGTTTTCGAGTTACTTTTTAAATTTTTGTGAGGAAGGTTTTATATTCTATTCTACTATCTTTGAGTCATCTTTAAAGTATTAGATATCTTTGTTTAAATTGAAATTGAATACTTTTAGTAATCAGAAAAATGCAAAAATATTTCGCGTAATGTACTGATGTTTAAATGTATGAAATATTTTTAACTCTTTATTTAGTTTAAAAGATTTATTGTACTTTAAATAGTGAATCAATAATATAAAAATACAAAAATGATATCAGAAAAATTAAAGACTTATTTAAAGGAATATGGTTGGTGGGAAGAGCAAGCGATAGAAATGTATGAAGGAACAATAGAAGAGTTAGCCATAGATAAGGATTCTGATTTTTCTATCTTTTATAATCATGCTGAGCAAGGTGCGCCAACATTTTTGAGTGATAGAGGATTTGAATTATATCATATAGGATAGTTCATTTTATATACAGGCTATTTAGAAGAGAAGCAATATGTTTTAGAGGCTTTAAAATTGGGTCCACAGTTTATTCCTTTAGATTCATTTGAAGCAGAGCATGGTTTTTTCTATAATAAAGAAAATGGCACAGTGATAGAATTAGAACTAGGAGAATCTTTAGCTAATTTCCATAAGGGGATTATAGATAAACAATGGGAAAGTTTTAATTCGTTTTTAGAGTGGTATTTTGAATTAGAGTAATAATTTAGATTATGTAAAATTTTGTTAATTTTAATTTGTATAATTGTGATAGTAACGATTATACAAATTGAATGTACCTCTTATTTAAATACATACCTAAAATATTTATTTATATTGTTATTGGTTTATATAGTCTTGGACTAACCGCTCAAAAGGTTAGTTTAAAGGGAAAGGTAATTGATACCAAGAGTGATCCTATGGAGTTTCTCAGTGTAAGTCTTGTTCAAAAGGACAATACTATTGCTCAAACACTATTTACAGATGAACAAGGCGAGTTTCATTTCTTAGTAGACCCTGCCACTTATGACTTAGTAATTAGACAATTTGAGAAGCCCTATTTTACCAAGAATATTGTTTTAAGCCAACATCTAATCCTTGATAATATTCAAATTGATGACTCACAACTTCTTCAAGAGATATCTATCACAGCCCAAAAAAAGTTGATTGAAAAAAAGGTAGATAGGTTAATCTATAATGTAGAAAATAGTATAGTTTCATCAGGTACTGATGCTTTAGAGGTAATACGATCAACCCCTAAAATTGACGTTACCCAATCGGACATTAAGATTATCGGGAAATCTTCTGTAGGAATACTTATAAATGGAAAAAAAATAGATCTTACAGGTGTGGATTTAGAAAACTATTTGCGTTCCATTAGATCCGAGAATATTAAGTCTATAGAAGTAATCACAACACCCGGCGCAAAGTATGATGCCCAAGGAAATGCAGGTCTTTTAAATATTGTTTTAAAAAAGCAAAGTTTTAACTCTGGATTTAATGGTTCTGCCTCTTTCAGTTATACGCAAAGAAAGAAGATTTCTTACAGTCCTAGTATTGGATTAAATTATTCTAGTAAAAAGTTTAGTGTTGATGTGGGCTTTTCTTACAACCAGGAACACAAGCAGCCAATAGGTGATTCCTCTATAGAATTTGAAAATGCTCATAGGGAATTTACCTATAACAGAAGTGATAAATCAACTGGAAGTAGTGCCAATGTCCAAATGCAGTATAACCTAAAGGATAACCAAAAAATGGGGTTATCCTATAGAGGTAGCTTTTGGGATAGTAGGTTTAATACCAATAATTGGGCGTATTATTCAAGTGAGTCCAAGCTAGATTCTTTACAAAATTCTCCATCGGTTAATAAAGAAAAGTATGATTTCCATACCTTGTCGGCCTTTTATGATATCGAATTAGATGAGGAAGGAAAGAAAATAGCTTTCAATGCTAATTATTTAACCAAGAATAATAATAGTAACCAAGATATCAGTAACATAACCTACTGGGACATAAATCAAGTAGATATTTTAAATAGTTCTAAAGTCAATAATTTTACTAGTACTAACTTTGATGTTTTTACACTTAGCACAGATGTCAATTTACCGCTAGATGCTTTTGATATTTCTTTTGGTGCAAAGTACACCCATGCCACTACTAAAAATAGAAGTGAATTTAAAGAGCTCTTAAGTGTAGAACAGTTACCTTTTGATAGTTTGAAAGATAAGTTTAATTATCAGGAACAAATTTTTGCTGGGTATTTTTCTATAGAAAAAGAATTTGACAATGGAATAATCGCCCAAATAGGGTTAAGGTATGAGCATACTTATAATAAAAGAGAGTCCGTCTATTTAAAACAATTAACCAAGAAGAGTTTTGATAATTTATTTCCCTCTGTATTTGTCTCTTATGACCCAAGTGATGATCATTCCTTTTCACTTGCCTATTCTAAGAGGATTGAAAGACCTTCTTTTTCTCAATTAAATCCTTACAGAACTTATTCTAATTACAACTCTTACATAGCGGGTAATCCTTATTTACAAGCGTCTATTTCGCACAATATTGAATTCACTTATGTATTTAGGGATAATTTATATTTTACTCTATATGACTCTTATTTAAAGAAAGCGCAAGATTATATAACAATTGCTCAGCAACAGACCAATGAAATTATATCTATACCAGAAAACTTCTTTAACCAAAATACCATTGGTTTAGATATAGGATATAACTTTAAACCACTGGACTGGTTTAATAGCTATAACTCAGGGAGTTTATACCTAAATTATTCCAAGTCTTATCTGCCAGATGTTACCAACTTAAAACAACAAGGTGCGGGCTATTATTTATCCACAAGGAATTCCTTTGCTATTTATAAGCCAAAAGACCTTTATCTTTTAATTAACTTCTTCCAAGATTTTCCTACTACAGAGGGATTTACCAAGTTCAAGACTAGAGCAAGCTTTGATTTAGGAGTTAGGTTACAATTATTAAGCAAGAAGTTATCCCTAAATGCGAGCTATATGGATGTATTTAGGCAAAATAGAAATAGCGGTTATGAAAACTACCCTTCCTATTCCTATAGAACAGCTGTCTACAATGATATTAGAAAGTTTAATCTAACCTTGACTTATCTATTTGGAAAACAGAAAAAGAAAATAAAAGAAAGACCTATTGAGGAAGAAAGTCGCATCTAAAACAATAGATTTCTGATGATAGAAAAAAGGAATCTTATAAGTAAATTTAGATCGTTCTATGACATTTTTACAAGCAAATATTGCTATATAGTACTTAATTGGAAAAGATGCAGGTCTAATTTTCGGGTGCTTTTGAAAATAGAAGAACTCAAGGATCGCCTAAATATTATGGTTCTTAATTTGAATTTTATACTTCTAGAAGTATTTAAACTTATATACTAGCAAATAGACTATATACATCAGAAGTTTATTAATTTTACGAGTGTGATACAGCTAAAAATGGCACAATATTTAATAAAAGCAAAAACAGCAGAATGACATATCTGAAGAATATTAAAAAAGTAATAAACTGCTTACTCTTAATAATAATCGTGAGCTTCGTTTCCTGTCAAGATAAAAAATCTGATGTTTATTATCAATATGGAACCAAGGAGTATAGGGGCAAAGAAGATAGTTTAAAGATTAATACTGAAGAAGCTGCAGAGTTATTAGCTACATATTACTTTAACGAAAACCCAGAAGCTGAGCATTTGAATTTAGAGTTAGACGTAATATTTAATGATTATTATGTTTTCTCGGATAAAGTAATCTTATATAATGCTAAATCAGGGGATTATTCCATGGAAGGTACTTATTGGATAAACGGGATAACTAAGCAAATAAAGAAGTCGGATAAGAAAAGTGTAAAAATGCTACTGCAAATACCTAAGGTAGGATTTGTACAAGAGTTTAAAAATAAATAGTTTACATCTTATAGGGTTCTTCCTGTTATGGAGGTAAGGTCTAGAAGAGATAGTCTTTATACGATTAGTTAAGAAGTATTTGAGTTATGTGTTTACACTAAAAGAAAAGGTAGTACTATTCGAAATATTAAGGTATAACTAGGCTTATCCTTTTTTAAGCGAGCTAGAAATGCTCTATAAAATGGAGTACTTTTATAGGATTTTAAAGTTAGAAATGGGCTTATATGGTCTAGAGGAAGCAATAAGCATAAAGCTGTAAAATATATTAGTCAAAATGTAATATGAATTGTAAGAATAACATATCATAAAATGAAAAAAATAATAGGACTTTCTATACTGTGCTGTATAATTTCCATTGTGAGTTGCCAAACTCCCCAAAGCAAATTTTTACAAGAGAATGACATTATCTATTATGGGACAAAAGAATTTGAAGAGTTTGAAAAAAATGCCCCAATTAAATTACATCACGCTTGGGAAATACAAAAGAAATTTGCTCTAGAAAGAAATGAGTTACCTGAAAATTGGCTGTTTTTTGTTATCAATAATTATTATGTGTTCAATTCTTCAATAGAGCCAAAACAAAGAGAGGTTTTTTTAAAAGGTATCTGGGTTAATGCGGAAAACGCAGAAATATTAGAAAGTGATTCCTTATTATTGCTAGAATATAAAAATGGCTATAATGGTGACGCAGAAAAGTTTCTATTTTAAAAAACTCTACTGTTAATTAGGTAGCAAATTGTAAACAACTTATTTTTTTTGTAAGTGTTTTCTTTTTTAGAAGCAAAAAAAATTAATTTTATACCGCGACTTCTATTATAGTGAGAAGATACCCTGAAAATAAATGAAATATTTTCAATGAAAACCAAGATTACTAGCTTGTTTTGATTCAAATTCAGGGTATTAGTTTGACTTTTTGAGTTTGTTTTTATTTGTTATTAACGGAATATCCTTATTTAGTAGTTACGATTAATTTTTCGGTTGTTTATCTCGGATAATTAGTAAGTCGTTTAGTTTGAAGTCATCCCAAATTTTTTGGTATATATTAATCATTCGAGTTGTAACTGCTTTAAAATGATTATCCATTTCATCTCCATTAATTCTAGTACTGATTTGATTCCAATATTGGAAGTCACTATCTAATATAAAAGATTTCGTTCTCAATTCTTTTGGTTCTAGTCGTTCAGCAGGTGATAAACTATTGTTTTCACTTCTATTTTGCTCAAGCGATAAAGCGCGGTAATTACCATTAGTATTATTCCAATCTCGTATTGCAGTATTACATTGCTGATAATATACCCAACTCTGAGGGTATATGTGATCTAAGTCCCAAGGAGTATCTGTATCTTCTAGATCTTCTAAATTATTAAAGTCAGTAAATTCTGTATTTAAATAATCTCTCTGGGCGAATAGAAGTAATTGTCTGTTATGCTGTAGTTGCTGTATTAGTTTCCAGAAGTATTCATTACATATGTGCCCTTCAATCTCCTTATTTTTAATACTGTTATAGTAGTTTATTATTTCTTGGCCAATACCATTTGTATCCAAGCTCCACCTATATTCGTCATTATTTTTGAATTTTTTTATAATGTGTTCTTGATTATAATATTGTAAGAGAAGTGAGGGAGTAATTAGAAATTGAATACCAAATTCATCATTCCACCAAAGCATTTCGTTTAGAGGTTCTTCCCAAAAGTCAAGGTTGGTTATCTTTTCATACCAAAGTTGCTTTTCGTTTTTAAAATTAAACCATGAAAAGATAAATAATTTACTGGCTATTTTAAGTTTTAGTTCGTTTGTTAATTCTTTTGTGTCATTTATATATAACCAGTAGATTAGAAACAGGAACAATTCTTGATTCTTTTTTATAAGTGACTTAATTAGTACTGGAGGAACTTCTCCATTAAATAAAGGATTTTTTCTACATGATAGTATTTCTATAGCCTGATCAGAAATTTTTTTAAATGTATCATCAGTCAATATTTTATTGAGATTTTCTGAAAAGTCATTATCTTTAATTTTTCTTTGAAATTCTCTAACATTCATTTTTTTTGTATAATCATTGCTCTGTAGTTTAGACGCAACGACTCTTGATGCCATTGAAATAACTTGTACTGGATTGATAAAATCTAAGTTTACTTTTTCCACCAATTCCTTAGCTTGAGGAAAAATAGATTTATATATAGAATAAATAAGGTCATCAGCAGTTAGTGCAGTTCCAGAAGAATTTATTCTAATAAAAAGAGTAGGGTCATCCTGTTGTTGTTCTTCATGTAGTGTCTCGTTTTCTATGATGTCGTAGTTAATTCTTTTGCTTTTAAGCCTTTTAGTTATATCTAATATCTGTCCTATTTCTTGTCTATGTTCACTACTTAATATTTGTATATACTGTGTTTTGTTAATGAATTTATTTTCCCTTGTTTGAATATATTCTGGTAAGAGTTCGTCTACTTTTTTTATTATCTCATCGATGCTATTCGCCTCTAAGAAAAAGCAAAAAGGTATTGGAAAGGTGGAGTCAAACGGGAAAATAGTTTTATTGCAAAATGTAGTATACCCCCATTATTCGAGGGCACTGAAAAAGTCCCTTTTTAAAATAGAAGCTTAAAGTAAAGAGGTAAACTATTAAAAGCAATCGCTTTTATAGTTTACCTCTTTCTGTTTATATTTACCTGTTTTTTAAAATTCACAGGTT